>CAYLZA010000034.1:0-10525 GCA_964387575.1 uncultured Spirochaetales bacterium
AAGCTTTTTGTTCCCGGAGGCGTCGGTGGCATTCTCAGCTTCGAGCAGATCCTGTCCCGCCCCTTCGGCAACCAGAATTACCGCATGTCCGCGCGACTCGAGCCGTTTTTCGAGATGAACGAGAAGCCCGTTGTCACCGTCGATTTCGAACGGTATTTCGGGAATTAGCGTAAAATTTACATCGTTGATCGCCAGGGTTGTATGCGCGGAGATAAAGCCCGATTCACGACCCATTACCTGTACCAGACCGATGCCGTTTATCGCTGCACTGGCCTCCACATGAGCACTTGCGACCGCCTCCACCGCTTTCGCTACCGCAGTTTCGAAACCGAACGATCTCTGAACGAAACTGATATCGTTGTCAATCGTTTTCGGAACACCGACGACGGCGACGTTCAGCTTCCGTTTGAGAAACTCCTCGCTCAATTCGAGCGACGCCTTTTGTGTACCGTCACCTCCGATGGTAAACACGACATTGATATTCATACGTTCGATCGCATCCGCCATGTCCGTGATTCTGTCGCCATATCCACGGGCCGAACCGAGAATGGTGCCGCCTTTTGTGTGGATATCGTCGACTATGGCGGGATCGAGCGACATCGTCGGGATATTGAATTCCGGAAGAAACCCCTGATATCCGTAACGAATACCGGTTATTCGTCTTACCCCGTAACGATGCCAGAGACAGCGAACGATAGCTCTGATGACGTCGTTGAGTCCCGGACAGAGCCCACCACAGGTAACGATAGCCGCGTGAACATGACCTGGGCTGAAGTATATCTTTTCTCGCGGCCCCGCTTTTTCGAGAAGCTCCTCCTGCCGATACGTTTTTCTCGGATCACCGGGGCGGGCCTCGATATCGTACAAAACGTACTCATCATCTTTGACGTAATTGGCTATCAGATCGCCGAATTTGGTAGACAATGCTATCGGCGAATTTATCTTGCATTCACCAAGCGATTTTATCTTGAAATTCTTTTCTTCCACGACGGACTCATAATATGCACAACACAGGTTTTCGGCAATCCATCCGTTTATTTGATTGCCTTCACGGGTTCGACGTGAATAACTTTGCGTTCAATAAAAACGAGCTTGATAGGAGTGTGCGATGCTAAAGGAAGGAGATAAGGCGCCCGCGTTTTCCCTGCCGAATGAAGCGGGAGAAACGATTTCTCTCGATCAGTTTGAAAACAAGAAAAAGGTAATTTATTTCTATCCGAAAGACGATACGCCCGGCTGCACGAAGGAAGCGTGCAATTTCCGGGATGTATATGATCAGATTACGCAAAAGGGAGCCGTAGTGCTTGGCGTAAGCGGTGACTCGCAGGCTTCTCATGAGAAATTCAGGAAAAAATACTCGCTACCGTTTCATCTATTGAGCGATACAAACAAGGAGCTCATACAGGCATTCGGCGCATGGGGTGAAAAGAAGCGTGCCGGGAGAACGTATGAAGGAATCATCCGTTCCACATTCATTCTCGATGAGAATAACGTGGTTGAAAAGGTGTTTCCGAAAGTAAAACCGGATGAGCACGCTGAGCAGATCCTCGGTTCTCTCTAAGAGACCCGCCGTAGTCGTAGACGTAACAAAATCACCACGGATAACCTTTAGGTAGATAGTCTGCATTCAGGAAACAGCCGCCGTTTTCGACTCGATTTTTCGGGAAAAAACGGCGGTTTTCTTACTGTCGCGTGTAACTTTTGTTTAGGAGTGTAGTTCTATTTACTAAAGAAGAGGGCTTGCTTTCTTCAATAGACCTCCTTTTAGATTGCCCCCGGGGTTTCACCTCCTTTTCCCCGGGGGGTTTTTTTGCCCGGGCATCCGTTGAATCGGCCCGAATACGATTACTCCTCGAGACCAAGCACGCTCACGGCATTTCTTCCCATTACTCGGTCGTATACCTCCTTGCTGATGTCTCCCGAACGTTTGAGCTCGTCGAGATATCCGACGATCGGGGTTTCCTGCGGTAGATTCGCTATATCGGTTCCAAAGAGCAAACGATCGCTGAACTCATTGAGAAACGAAACGCCGAACTCCCAATCTCGATGGATGGCGTTGTATCCGCTTCCGGCGGAAAGATCGCCATAGAGATTCGGATATGCTCGCATCAATTCCACTACACGGCCCGGCTCAACCGGTCCTTCCGGGTAGCTGCCGCGGTTTTCATCGGTGCAGTTCGCTCCTATTTCAGCCCAGAATACCTGCGAGTGCCCGAGAAAGATCAGATCGGGGAACGCCCGCAGTACCCGCTCGAGCCGGGGTAAATGCAGCTCGTCGTAGCATCCGTAATATCCGCCGAGTGCAGGCGCGAGATGAAACGTGAGCGGGAGTCCGACTTTTTCCACCGCGTCGAATACGCTCATATTGAGCTCATGATCGAGGGGAATATTCGGGAAATACTCGCCGACCCCCTTACACCCCGCCTCTTTGTAGTGATTGAGCGCAGGAAGGAAATCCGATTCGGGCGTATTGAGAAAATACCTCGGATCTACGTTGCAAAAAGGAATGAATCGATCCGGATACTGCGATGCGGTTTCTATCACTTCTTCAGGAGTAACGAGTACGAAACGTCTTTCCGGGCTGACCGTGCTGAGAATCACGGTTTTGTCGATCCCCGGCTCATCGAGCATCGAAACGAGCTCTTCGGGTGTCGGGTAGCGAGAGCCGTTCGGTCGTGTGATACCTGGATGTCGGCTCGTATGGCAATGTATGTCTATAGTCATGAAACGAGTATAACCGGATCCACGGCTCTTGTAATCGGGATTCGGGGACCGGGGGCGCCATACGCCGGGATGCGCGGGAGGGGGGAAGTGTCTTCACGTCGGGGTGCGAGCTCTCGGTCAAGCCCCGATTCTACCCGGACACGTCGAGCGGAATGCGTTGTCCCCGGGATGAATATTTGATACAACGAGGAACTGAAAACAACGATACCGAGGTACCAAAAATGAAACTGAGTGTTACGAGCGTTGCGCTTCCCGATCTTGATCTCGTCGAAACATGTACACTTCTATCGGAGCTCGGTTACGACGGTGTGGAGTGGCGTGTCCGGTATACGCCGGAGGAAAAGAAAAACGGCGGATACGACAGCCCCTGGGGCGCACATAAGAGCGATCTTTCGCCTGCCAACCTCGCCTCAAAAGCCGATGAAGTGAAGCGCATAACTGCCGATGCGGGACTCGGGATAGCCGGCATAGCATCGAATCTTCGCGCCGACGAGCTGGAAGACATCAAGCTGCTCTCCGAAGGTGTTGCGAAGCTCGGGGAGGTTCCGGTCAGAATCGGCGCGCCGAGACGCTACGACCGAACGGTACCGTATCCGGAGCTCTTTGAGGAAGCGGTCGAGGCGTACGGGCGCGCAATCGAAATTACCAAAGGATCGGGGCTGAAAATGCTCGTCGAGATCCACGGGGGTACGATATTCGTCAGCACATCGCTTGCGCACCGGTTGGTGTCCCATTTTTCGCCGAAGGACATCGGGGTTATTTACGATGTCAACAATATGGCGAAGGATGGATTCGAGACGTTCCGAATCGGGCTCGAATTGCTCGGACCCTATCTGGCGCATAGTCACGCGGGGGGATGTAAGCCGGTTTCCGGCGACACCGATAAAAACGGAACCGTACACTGGGAGTACGAGGCATGTGATCTTGCCGAGGGTATCCTCGATATCCCGCAGTTAATAAAAGATTTTCGAGCGGTTGATTATGACGGGTTCATATCGATAGAAGACTTCAGATCGATCCCGCATCGCGAAAGGCTTTCCAATCAAATACGGTATCTCAAAAAGCTCATATAGCCCTGAACAACAGGAGACAACCGAATGAAACCAGTAACCGCCGTAATCGTAGGGGCGGGCCATCGTTCTCTTACGTACGCCTCGTATGCCAAAACGCATCCGGACGAGCTCAGAATCGTTGGAGTGGCGGATCTACTCGAATATCGTCGTCGAGAGGTGGCGGAGCTCTACGACATCCCCAAAGAACGGTGTTTTGAAACGGCGGAGGAGCTTGCTTCGGTCGACCGGTTCGCCGATTGCGTTATAAACGGCACGATGGATCATCAACATGTAGACACTTCGGTTCCGTTGCTCGAAGCGGGCTATCACATGCTTCTCGAGAAACCGTTCGCCACCAACGAAGAGGAGATGTGGCGGCTCGTTGAAACCGCACGACGGTTCGATCGGAAGGTCAGTATCTGCCATGTACTTCGGTATACGCCGTATTACGCAGCGATACGTAGGGAGGTACTGAAAGGTACTATCGGCGAGATCATCAATATCCAGACCGCCGAGCACGTATCGTATCACCATATGGCCGTGGGATTTGTCCGGGGAAAGTGGAACAATACGAAAATCAGCCGTTCATCGATGTTGATGGCGAAATGCTGTCACGATCTCGACGTCATCATGTGGATCAAAAGCGGCATTGCACCGATTTCGGTCGGCAGTACCGGGAGCAACATGCAGTTCAGACCCGAAAAGGCGCCGGAAGGAGCCGGAACGAAATGCCTCGTGGACTGCAAAATCGAGGAGAGTTGTCTCTACTCCGCGCGTAAACACTATCTCGATCATCGAAAGCGATGGGCTTTCTATGTGTGGGACGCGCTCGAGGAGATCGATAATCCGACCGACGAGGATCGTCGAAAACTTCTCGAATCCGACAGCCCCTACGGCAGGTGTGTCTGGAAGAGCGACAACAACGTGGTAGATCATCAGTCGGTTGCACTAACATTTGATGACGGTGCTACAGCTACGCATAATATGGTCGGCGGAACTTCGAGGCCCTCCCGCAAGATCCATCTTCTCGGGACGACCGGTGAGATCGAAGGGAAGATCGAAGACCGGCGTTTTATTATCCGTCATATCGATCCACGCCCGGGGCACGAATACTCGGAGATCGAGTCCGATCCGTACGACGGCGGTGACATGCATGGTGCCTTCGGCGGTCACGGGGGAGGAGACCTGCGGCTCGTGGCGGATTTCGTTTCGGTCGTGCGTGACGGTGAGACATCGATTTCATCGACCACGCTCGAGGATTCCGTATACGGGCATCTGGTGGGATTCCGGGCGGATAGAGCGATGGAAGAGAATAAAGTGCAGGAGATACCTCATATTGGAGAATCAAAATGAGTAACGCGAAAAAAACGCTCGAAGGCCGTTGGATTTTCAGCGGCGATCGGCTTCGGATAACGATAGACGGAGACAGCGTAGAAAACGTCGAGAAATCGGACGATCCCGAAGGTTCGAGTGACCCGAAGCGGATAGAGAGCGGCAGAAGCGCGGGCGGTGCTACATGGCTTGCACCAGGATTTATCGATTCGCAGGTAAATGGTTATCGTGGAAGCGACTACAGTCTGCCGGATCTCTCGGAAGAAAACATACGGCATATTATCGATGAGCTTGCATCTTCGGGAGTTACCCGGCACATAGCGACAATCGTCACCCGACCGCAGGAGTGTATTCTGCGCAATATCGAGCTTATCGTCGGTCTGGCGAAAAAAGACAAACGAGTAAAAAACGCGATTGCCGGAATACATGTAGAAGGACCGTATATTTCGGGCGAGGATGGTCCGCGGGGCGCCCACGATCCGGAATATGTGCGTAATCCCGAAATGTCGCAACTCAGGGAATGGATCAATGCCGCGGAGGGCCTTCTGAAGATCGTTACGCTTGCACCCGAGCGGGAGGGATCGACTGATTTTATCCGGGAGCTCGTGTCTTCGGGAATTGTCCCGGCGATTGGGCACACGGGAGCATCGCCGGAAGGTATCCGGGCTGCGGTTACCGCGGGTGCTCGTATGTCAACGCATCTCGGTAACGGATCTCATGCGATGCTCCCGCGATTGAGAAACTATCTCTGGGAACAGCTGGCAGCGGATGAGCTCCATATGGGGCTGATTTGTGACGGATATCACGTGCCTGAAGCGGTGGTGAAAGTAATGGCTCGCGCGAAAGGGCTTGATAGAATTGTTCTCGTCAGCGACGTCGCTCTTTTCGGGGGTATGGAGCCCGGGCGATACGACTGGGGAAACGTCAAAGTGGAGGTTCATCCCGACGGACATCTCGGCGTTGCCGAAACCCCGTATCTCGCCGGGGCAGGGCATACGCTGGACTGGGCGATCGCGCATTTCATCCGATTTACCGGGACAGGTCTTGCCGAGACGGTTCGGTTGTGCACGGCCAATCCCGCTCATCTGTTCGGGCTTCCGTTTTCAGTCGATCCCCCAGCGACCGGCGAGACGGCCGAGTTGGTTATGTTCGGCTATGAGAACGGCGCCGATTCGCTCGATATTCTCGAGACGATCCAACCCGGGAAGGGTGGCTCGTAACAACGTCGTACATAAGCAATTCGATGTAGGCACCTCGCGATGGAGCAGTGGAGGAAGAATCTCTACATAACCTGGTTTATGCCGGCGCTCTCGGTATCGCGTTTCTGATTACCTGTGCTGCGACCGGCCCCATTCATCGCCGACTCCGAGGAGCTTCACGTACCGGTTGAGCGCCGGATCGATTTCCCCACCGGCGAGTATTTGCTTCGTCAGTGCCTTACCGAGCTGAACGCCTTCCTGATCGAATGAATTGATATTCCACGCAAATCCCTGAAACATCACCTTGTTCTCGTAATGCGCAAGAAGTGCTCCGAGAGACCGTGCATCGAGACGTTCGCCGTATATCAGGCTCGATGGTCTGTTCCCTTTAAAGCGCTTGTTCTTGTTCGACGATTCCTGCCCTTTGGCGAAGGCGAGTATCTGGGCGGCGAGATTCGCGTTGAGCTTGGTCCTGCTCGTCGATCCATCCACATCCGCATCGAGATCGCTCTGGCCTTTGCGAAATCCGATGAACTGGAGCGGGACGATATCGGTGCCTTGATGGAGAAGCTGGTAAAATGAGTGCTGGCCGTTCGTCCCGGGCTCACCGAATACGATCGGGCCGGTAGAGTAACTCACCGGTTTACCGAATCTGTTTACGCTCTTTCCGTTGCTCTCCATGTCGAGTTGCTGCAGATGTGCGGGAAAACGAACCAATCCCTGGCTGTACGGCAACACCGCGGTCGATCCAAATCCGGCGATATTTCGCTCGTACACGCCGATAAGCGCATCGATAAGCGTCGCGTTCGAGGCGATATCGTCGGACAACGCCTTCCGATCGGCTTCGTGAGCACCTTCCAACAGCTCCTGGAAAACCGTTTTACCGAACGCAATCGAGAGAATCAATCCGCCTACGGGACTGGTTGCCGAATACCGACCGCCGATATAGTTGTCTATGTAATACGCGTCGAGAAAATCGGCGGATGCCGCAAGCGGGCTGGTTTTGCTGGTTACCGCTACCATATGCTTTGCCGGATCGATGTCTCTGAAGCGTTTCATCGCTTCGATAATCAGCGAATTGTTTGTCAGTGTTTCCTGCGTCGTTCCGCTTTTGGAAACGACGATAAACAGGGTCTGTTCGAGATCGAGCCCAGTGAGAACCTGGTATGCGTCGTCCGGGTCTACATTCGATAGAAAACGTGCATCGATCCTTTGTTCCGACGAGCTCCGGCGGTGTGCGTCTTCAGACGCACCGTCCGAATCGCTTCCATCCGCCCTTTCGAGCGCATGATATAGGGCACGTGGCCCTAAGTCCGAGCCGCCGATCCCGATCTGCACGACCGTAGTAAACGGTTTTCCCGTTGACCCGCGGAGCCGGCCCGATCTGATCTGCTCGGCGAAATCGAAGCAGCGATTTTTCTGTTCGGTATAAAACGCTTCGAGATCAATTCCGTTTTCGGTGATTCTCCCGCCGAGGCGTCCCCGTTGCAGATGATGCAGCACCCGTCGTTGCTCTCCGGTATTCATCACCTCGCCGTCGGCTAATGCACGAAATTTGTCGGTTAATTGTTGTTCTTCGGCGAGCGAGGCGAGCAGATGCATAATCTCCTCGTCGACCCGTTTTGCGGCGTAGTTGTATCTGAGCCCGGCCGCGATCGGCAGATCACGGCCATCAACCCGATCTCCGGTAAGGAGCGTTTGTAGCTCTTCGACCGCGGGATGTTTTGCGATTGTGCGAAACGAATCGGTGGAATCGAGATCCCGAAACTCTATCTGTGCCATCCTGAACCGCCTATCGATCGTGATACGTTGCCGCCGTCCCCTGCATTTCGGCTGCCTGACCGCGATTTACATGTATTCCCCGATGAACCATCGCGGAAACTCCGGTTGCAAGCCCATAGAGATTGATAAAACCGGTGGCATCATCATGATCATAGGAGCTCTCCCCGAAGGAGGCAAGATCCTGGATATAGAGCGAGTACGGGCTCTTCCTTCCAGCGACGATAATATTACCTTTATAGAGTGCAAGACGGACCGATCCGGTAACGTATTCGGAGACGGTTTGCATAAAACTGTCCATCGATTCTCTGAGCGTTGTGAACCACTTACCTCGATAGACGAGCTCTCCGTATCTGAGTCCCATCATTTTCTTGAAGTTGAGCGTCTCCGCATCCAGCGTTATCATTTCCAGCTCTCGAAGCGCGGTAAACAGAATCGTTCCCGCCGGTGTCTCGTATACCCCACGGCTTTTCATACCGACCATCCGGTTCTCTACCATATCGGCCCGGCCAATTCCGTTTTCCGCCCCGACACGATTCAGTTGCTCGAGCAGCTTCAGCGCCGAGAGTTTTTCACCGTCGAGCCCGATGGGGAAGCCTTTCTCGAAATCGATGCAAATCTCGGTTTCCTCATCCGGCGCGTCTTTCGGAGATTTCGTCAGTTGAAACATCTCCTCCGACGGTCGGTTCCACGGATCCTCGAGATCACCACCCTCGTGACTCATATGCCATATGTTCCAGTCCCTCGAGTAGATATTTTTCCTGGAAATCGTTCCGAGATCGATTCCCTTCGATTCGGCGTAGTCGATCGCATCCTCCCGGGATCGGATATCCCACGTTCTCCACGGCGCGATTACCTGCAGATGAGGCCCGAGCGCCTTATAGGTGAGCTCGAATCTGACCTGATCGTTCCCTTTTCCGGTGCATCCGTGGGCAACAGCATCGGCGTTTTCTTCTAGCGCCACTTCCACCTGGTGTTTCGCCTGAAGCGGTCGTGCAATCGATGTTCCGAGCAGATATTTTCCTTCGTAAATCGCGCCGGCCCGCAGCAGGGGAAAGAGAAACTCCTCGGCAAACTCCTTTCTAACGTCCTTGATGTAGAGTGTGCTCGCGCCGGAGGCGAGAGCACGTTCCTCCATCGTATCCCAGTTTTCATCCTGTCCCACGTTGGTACACATTCCGATGATTTCGGCACCAGGATAATGCTCTTTCAGCCACGGTATGATGATCGATGTATCAAGTCCTCCCGAATAGGCGAGGACGATTTTTTGTATCTTTGATTCCGACATAGTTCGCTCCTTATTTACTGCCGAGTACTACTGATTCGACGGCGGTTTTGAGTTTTTCGATTCCCTTTTCGATCTGTTTGTATGTGATAGTCAGCGGCGGTGCGATCCGAATTACATTCGTTCCCGATCTGAGCACGAGCACGCCGACGCGGCTTGCCTCCTTGAGTATGTCGCCGATCCTGTCACTGCATTCCTCGTTTACGACGAGCCCGCGAAGCATTCCCAGTCCCCGGACTTCGGTGAGACACTCTTCTTCTTGTACGAGATTCAGCAAATTTTCGGCGAGAAACTCGCCCTTTTTCCGTACGTTTTCGAGAAAGGAGTCGTCGAGCACGTAGTCGAGAACTTTGTCCGCAACTGCAGTCGTTACCGGACCTCCCCCGAAGGTCGTCCCGTGTTCTCCCGTATTGAGCAGTTGGTTTACCCTGCTGGGTATCAACGTCGCCGAAAGCGGAAGCCCCGCGGCGAGCGGCTTGGCGAAATTGACGATATCCGGTTTTAGTCCCACCGCCTGCGATGCCATCGGATACCCGCACCTTCCGAGGCCGGTCTGGATCTCATCGGCTATCATGAGGACATCGAGCTTTCGGCAACGTTCGTTGAGCGTTCGTGCGAACTCCCGATCGATGTGTCGCAATCCTCCTTCGCCCTGGACCGGCTCCACGAGTACCGCGCAGCATTCTTTGGTGAGCTTTTTTTCTAGATCGTCTATATCGTTGAGCTCGGCCACCCGAACACCCGGAACCAACGGCCTGAACGGCTTTTGATACTTCTCGTTCGGAGTGCATGAAAGCGCGCCCATCGTTCGTCCGTGAAATGCATTCGAGAAACAGAGGAACTCGTGGTGACCTTCACCGCGAGTACGTAGCGCATACATACGAGCGAGTTTCATTGCGGTCTCATTCGCCTCCGAGCCGCTGTTGCCGAAATGGACCGCTTCGAAATCACCAAGCCTGATCAGCCGTTCCGCGAGATGCACCGCGGGTTCGGTCGTATAGAGATTCGAGACGTGAATCAGACGACGCATCTGACGATACGCTCTGCGGGCGATATCACGTCTTCCATATCCGAGCGCGTTTACCGATATGCCTGACCCGAAATCGAGAAATCGATTTCCCCCGGCGTCGGACAGCAACGCCCCCCTCCCGCGT
>CAYLZA010000035.1:0-1601 GCA_964387575.1 uncultured Spirochaetales bacterium
CGATTCCGATGATTATGATCTTCCTTTTTTTCCAGAAGTATTTTGTAAAGGGACTTACGATAGGGGCGGTCAAGGGATAATTGCAATGGAAGCATCCGCGGTGAGCATTTGCATGGCCGCGGATCGTTTTTGTTTTCGGGAACCTATCCAAATATCTGAGGGATAATACCGCCGCCATGCGCGGTATCCGGATCAAAATACAGCCACCTCGCTTCGTACAACTCCTTCTCCGCATCGAAAATCCTTCCGTCCTCGAGCATGTACTGATTAGGCGTAGACGGTTTTTGCCCGGACAAATGCTCCGGAATCCGTTCTTTGTCATGTTTGAGGCGTTCGTGAATCTCGCTCCATGCAATATGCGAATCCAACGATGTCTTCATTTTGTCTGTACGTGCGCCATGTTTTTGCACTCCAGCAAGATTGCTCGTCTCTCCCGGATCAGTTTTGATATCGAACAGAAGCGGCGAGCTCCCCTCGATATCGACATACTTCCACTCCCTATCACGAATGAGCCGCATCGCCGCCCCGGGTTTCGTTTCCCCGTTCCGCTCAACATATTTTCTCAGATTACCGCCGACAATCCTCGTACCGTACTTAAAAAACATGCTTTGGGCATATTTTCGTGGCGAATCATTCCGATTCGGCGCAAGGATACGACGACTAAAATCAACACCATCGATGTCTTCCGGATACGGCAGTCCGGCCAATCCGCAAACAGTAGGGAACAGATCGATCAGCGAAATCGGATCATCCAATTTCGCCCCGTTGAGATCGATTCCGGGGCCGTTGATCAGAAGCGGAATTTTTATCGCACTTTCAAAATATACCGCCTTTCCCCAAAGACCGTGCCGACCGAGCATTTCTCCGTGGTCGGAGGTATAAATGACTACTGTGTTTTCGAGCATGTGTTCAGAACGAAGCGTTTCGATTAATTCACCGATACAATCGTCTACGAAGTCGAGCGCGGCATAATATCCTTCGATTCCTCGGACTACGGTTTCCTCCGGTAGCTGGTCATACTTTCCTAATTCGACGAGCTCCCGGGCATACGGTTCGAGGATCTTCTTCGCGTTGTAGTAATTTTCGGGAAGAGCTCCTTTGCCTCTATATTTGCGTATATACCTTCCGGGAGCCGTGAACGGAGGGTGAGGTCTCGTGTAACTAACAGTGGTAAACCACGGTTGTTCCGGATTGCGGCTGTTCATCTCGAGTAGATGTGAGATAGCTTCACGGGTAGTCACAACGTCGGAGATGAGGCTTTCCGGTATTTCTGTTGGTCCCGCGCTCTGCGCGCCGCCGTAGGCCGGGAAAAAACGTATTGGTTCCGCCTGATGACCCAATCCATGTCGCAGATCTCCGTATGGTCGGGTCTGATATCCGTTCATCTGGTTTTTACCGCCGAAATGCATCTTTCCTATGAGCGCAGTTGCATAACCGTGTTCCGCAAAATGTGCGGGCCAGGTTTTATGCTCCGGGAACAGAATCCAATGGTTCTGCCACGCCGAGCAGTTATACGGTTCTTTGCCGGTCAGCATACACATTCGAGCGGGAGTACACACCGGCGATGGTGTAATCGCATTGGTGAAACACACCGAATCTGA
>CAYLZA010000035.1:1611-10504 GCA_964387575.1 uncultured Spirochaetales bacterium
AACCGATTCAGGTTTTCCGTGTTTACCACTGAATCGCATTCGGTAAATCCGGAAACATCGGGAACATGTTGATCGGTCATTATCAGTAGGACGTTCGGTTTGCCTTTCATGGTACACACCTGCTACATAATTAACAATAACATCCGCAGATTGTAAGTCACGCTTGTTCCCGTGTCAAATTGCTGAATAAACGCGTATTTCGTCTGTGGGTTCCGTTGTGTTTTGAAGAATTACGATATACAATCGTGCTTATTGAGACCGGATAAAACATCGTAGCAGAGGGATTGTATGCTTTCGCATGACGATTTCGAAGGAGTCTATGCGGGACTTCCATTGCCGTGGAAGGCTAACGGTACGCTCGACGAGGAGGTGTTCAGTAGTACGATAAAAAGACTTACGCAATACGGCGTGCACGGGATCTATAACGGAGGGAGCACCGGCGAGTTTTTTGCCCAAGACTTCGAGTTGTTCAAGACGACCACGGATATTCTCGTCGAGACCGTTCGAGGTACCGGAACGCGGACGCAGGTAGGTATACTGGGGCTTACGACCGACGAGATGATAAAACGTGGAAGCTATGCAATCGAAAAGGGAGTAGATGCTCTTCAGACGACCTTTCCCTGGTGGTATCAGGTAACCGATGATGAAGCAATCACGTTCTACGCCGATCTCCATTCTCAGTTGGATGGGTATCCGCTCGTCCACTACAATATCAGCCGAGCTAAGAAAGCATTTTCTATTGCCGATATTGATTTGTTCTCCCGTGTCTACGAGGCATGTCCGAGCATTATCGGATTCAAGGCGATGGCTGATCTGAATATGCTGCTATTCTATAATCATCGGTTCCCACGGATCCGTTTTTTCTCGGCAGCCCCGCACTGGTTTGCCACGCTTCAGTCTCTCGGTCTTCTGCAGGGACTTTTTGACGCGCTGGTATACATGAATCCTCGAGTGATTCTTTCGATGTATGACTTGTGCAAAAAGGGCGCATATACGGAAGCGCTGGAAAAACAGGCAACGCTTCAGCGATTTTTTAAAATCGTCGGCGATGTTGGACTGCTGAAATACTCGGACGCTGCCATCGACAAGACCATGGGTTTGTCTACCGGATTCCTTCGCGGATATACCAACACGGTGAAAAAACCATATACGACACCGCCGAAATCCATCCTTCAGGAATTGCAAAAACGAATCGCGAATGAGCTTCCTGAGCTGCTCGATTTTTAGGAGAGATACATGACCGGAAGAGATCGAATGATATCGGCGATGACACGCAAGGCCGCAGACTGTATCCCGACAATGCCGCAAATCTGCCATCCCCATGCAATAACACTCTTCTACGATGATTACCGCAAGGGAATTGCCGATGTCATCGAGCATCCGGAAAAAATGCATGAGCTCGTGCTCAATGCCGGATTATCGTACGGAGTTGACGGGATTCGATTGTTTCGGCCGTGGAAGCCTCACCGTGTAACTGACGACGGTACGGAAATGGTTGCATACGACAAGCAGACAAATGAGCGAGTCGGTGTCGTCGATGTGTATGGAGGAGGAGCAGTCCGACCGGACGAGTCTGCTCTACCGATCGAGTCCGAGGAAGATATTGCTCTAATCGAAACGGTGCGTAAGGAAGAACTGCTCGAGAGCGACGGAACGGCGGTTCTCAAAGAATCGGTTACGAAGGCTCACGAGAGAGGCCTTTTTGTCGCAAGCTCACCTCCCGGTTTTACGATGAACTTCCTGTCCGACAGACGAGGAAGAAGCCGGGCGCTTATCGATATCGTTGACAATCCGGAGCTTTCACATGCGATCATGGATAAGGGATTGGAGATTTCTATTCAGCATGCGGAGGCGTTGGTCGAGACCGGAATAGATGCCCTGTACATAGGAGATCCGTCTTCGAGCGCGAGCTTGATTTCTCCGGCTCATTTCAGGGAGTACTGTCTACCGAGGTTTACCGATTTCTGCACCAGGCTTCATCGGAAGAATGTGCTTATCTATATGCACATCTGCGGAAACTCGAGTCCCATTTTGGAAATGATGGCAGATTCCGGGGCGGATTGTGTCGAACCGCTCGATCCTCTTGGGGGTGTGGATATCGCGGTCGCAAAAAAACGAATCGGAGACCGGGTCGCGTTGATGGGAGGACTGAATACACTCGTACTGCTCAACGGGACGCCGCAGCAGGTTCACGAGAATGCACTCGAGTGCGCTAAGAAGGGGGGGGCCGCAGGATATATTTTGGCCGCGGGTGATATGGTTCCGGATTTCGCGCCGCGTGAAAACATAGAGGCGATGGTAGAAGCGGCTCACAGTATATCGCACACGTAGACCGACAGAAACATAGGAGATTTCAATGAAAACAAGCACATTTGATTACGAGCCCGCAGATTTTTTACCGATCCGAGATGTCGAGCTTTGCCGAAAAATCCGCGGAATCACGAAAGAAACGATCTGCAATCACGAGAGTCCCGATATGAATATCTCCATAGTCCCCGAGGATGATATGGCATTCAGGCGAATCAACGATATTTTTCACCGCATAAAGCAATCGGACGACGAAGACAAGCGACTGGTAATGATCCTGCCTCAACCGCACCCGCAGTATAAAAAGGTGGCATATCTCATAAACAAGTACAGAGTGAATTGCAGAAATCTCTATACATTCAACATGGATGAGTGGGCGGATCAGGATGGAAATGCAGCACCCGATACATGGCCGAACGGGTTCATGTATTTTATGAAGAATAATTTCTGGGGGGCAATCGATGAATCGCTGAGACCGCCGGAGGACCATATCAACGGTCCGACGGAAAAAAATCTCGATGACTACGGAAAAATGATGGAGGATCTCGGCGGCGTCGATGTGTGCTACGGCGGTATCGGATGGAGCGGTCACATTGCGTTTATCGAGCCCGGCTCAAAGGAGTTTGCCGCCGATACCATGGATGAGTTTCTCGAGCTCGGAACGCGTGCGGTTACGCTTTCCCCGTTCAGCATAGCCCAGAGCTCTCTCGACGCAGACTGGGGTATGAGCGGAGACTGGTCCTGGATACCGCCCAAAGGGATAACGATCGGCCCGAAGGAGATTTCGAGCGCACGGCTTCGAAGCTCATGGAATCACTTTACGATAGCCGGAAGCAATGTTTCGTGGCAGCGGTTTTCGATCCGGATGGCACTCCACGGACCGGTTACGCCGAAGTTTCCTTCTACGCTTCTGCAAGTCGGCAAATCAGAAGTGTACCTGTCCGACACGGTAGCTTCGAATATCGAATCCCGGCACGATGTGAGTTGGTATAGCTGATCGAAAAACGAATCCGAACGAGGGACACGGTCCGGTCGTTCGGCAGTAACCGGACGCCCCCGAAAACTATGTATTCCCGGGCTCGGAAGTAACTTCGCTGTAGTGCTTCTCGAGCTCTGCTCTGAGCTTCGTTATCTCCGCGTCCGGGAAGAAACCACGTACTACGACGAATCCGTGTTTATCGAATAGGGTTTTTATATATTCGGTGCTATCAGCGTCTGCTTCGTAATCGGGCATCGTTTGTTCTCCTCCAATGTTTTTACTTTTCCTCGGTGCCGAAGAGATATGCGACGGCATTCTTCGATCCCGCGCGCATTCTGAGCTCCGGCGGAAGCGCGTCGAGGGCCGCCTTTTCCTGTTCGTACGTTCCTTTCAAGCGAAAGTCCACATATTCACCCTCTCCCTGCATCCTGCGGGAAATAAAGCTGTAAAACGGGGAATCGGTTCCCCATATAATCGTTTCGGGAAACCGTTCAACGAGAGACGTCATTGTCGATGTGTGATCGGAATAGTCCCAATCGAAGCGTTCTTCCGGTGAAGCCATAAAAGCCTGATTCTCGTATGTAGCCTGTACCTGGATTTTCAAGGCCGATGTATCCACCCAGACGTTCTGCATTTCACCGGCCCGCTCGAGATAGGAGCGATCGAATCCGATACAGTGGGCGAGACAGTAGCGTATGTCCGGATACCGTTCAATAACGCTGAATGTGTCCGACGCCTGAGAAAACTCCTCCTCTTTGTGAACCGTTACGTGAAAGAGAACCGGCAGGCGTCTCTCTTCGGCGAACTTCATCATATCTCTCCCGCGGTCGAGAAGCTCCGTTACTTTTGATTGGCAATGCACCGGGGAGATTTTCAACCCGTATATCGGATATCGATTTTCGAGCTCCTCGAGAGCTGCAATTTGATCGGAGACTTTACGACCGGGGTCGGCCATCACAAACGGCATGAAGCGATCTGAAAGCTCCGGTAGAAGCTCGTAGATCTCGGTGAGAAGCAAACGATTTTCGGCGACATACGGCGCATCAGAGAACGGTTTCTCCGCGGGAACTGCTCGGCCCTCGTCCGCCAGTTTTCGGACGTCGAAATAGAGCTCAGGCGAGAACGGGAAAGTTACACCGTAGTCCACACCGCAAAGACGTAGACGGTAATCGAGACTTTCGACGCTCTGGCAATAGGGATACTCCGCAGTCGCGTATGCTTTCATGCTGATACCGCAGTGCGAGTGAATATCGATTATTTTTCCTTCCAGATCGCTTCGATCTATATGTCGTTTCATCAACAGCTCCTCCGTTTACAGCAACCTCCTGAATCCCTGCATCGCAACGGGACCTCTAAGCGAATCGTCGATCTTCCCCGACGCGATTGCTTTTGCTATTTCGGCAAAAACTTCATCGATCGCCTCCGCGTAGAGGTCGACGACCGCATCGTCGTGCGCCGCAGTAACGTAGATAACACTCCCGCACAAAAACCCACGTTCGAGCATGAGCTGCGTATAGAGCGTGGTCAAGGCGCGGTTTTTTTCGTGATCGAATCGGAATGAACCGAGACAGGGATATCCTTCGAACGTCACGACCGGCAAACCATGCTTTTCCCCGTAGTGTTTCCAACATCCCATCACGCGATTTCCGATTTTCTCGGCATGAACGTGAACGTCGAGCTTCTCGAGCTTTGAAAGAGTGGCGAGAGCCGCTGCCGGACCGACCCGTTCGGTAAAATAGGTACTGCTTATAAAGGACTTATGTGCTCCTTCCATCGCTTCTCGTGTACCGATTATCGCTCCGATCGGGTGTCCGTTCCCGAGAGCTTTTGCGAAAATCGCTATGTCCGGATAGATACCGAGCTTCAGGTGGGAGCCCCCGTAGCACAGACGAAAACCGATGGTGATCTCATCGAAGATGAGCAAAGCACCAACCTTCCGCGCCGATTCCTGAACCGTCTCGAGAAAACCCGGATCGGGATCATGATGCCGGCACGGCTCCATGATGATTGCGGCCAAATCATCTCCATGTCGATCAACGATCCCGAGCAGAGCCTCCCTATCGTTGTATGCAAACGGCAGCGTAGTGCCTCTGAGCTCCCGCGGGTCACCGTAGGGATCGAGTCCGGGGAACAGATGTCCTCTGAGACCGTCGGAGTCCCCGAGATTTGCCGCCAGGTACCAGTCGTGCCATCCGTGATAGCCGCATATGGCGATTTTTGAACGGTCGGTCGTGGCTCTGGCTATTCGGACGGCGATCATTGCTGTCTCCCCGCCGGCGCGTGAGAATCTAACCTGTTCCGCCCACGGATGGATTTCGCACAGCTTATCGGCGAGATCAACCTCCTCGGGAGGATTCAGCGTGCTCATGCTTCCTCTGTTGATGACCCGCTTCACCGCCCTGGTTACATCGGGATCGCGAAAACCGAGAAGACACGATCCGATTCCGCCGTACCCCAGATCGTAATAGTGTTTTCCGTCGAGATCCCATGTTTCGCACCCACGCGCTTCCTGGAAATAGGCGGGCCACAGCTCCGGTGCCATCTGCTCCGGTCTCTTACTGAGGAGTTGAGTTCCTCCCGGTATCCTCCGTTTTGCGTGACGATACGTTTCGTGTGTCAAATCCGTTGTGTGCTCTTCTTTATCCAGGAGTCGCTCCGCATTACGATGGAAGATGTCCTTCAGGTCTTCTTGGTTCAACGAAGCGTAATCGGCGGCCCGGAAAAGCGCTCGCGCCGATTCGAGCCCGACGAAGGTCGGCTCTTGCGTGGTAGCAGGTGAGCTTTTGTTCCAGTCGACGGTATCCATGTAGAGCCAGAAAAATCCCTCGCCGAGGCTGAACGATTTGCCGCGTATGTGAGAAACCGGAAAATCAGTACCGAACAACAGCTTTCGCGGTCCGAGCTCCTCGAGTATCGCGTGAAGCGCGTCGGGCTCGCAGATACCGGATGTATCGAACCAGACGTTTTCGAGTCCCCGGAGCGACCGGATGTGGCGTGTGGTATGCGATGCGTGAAAACCTCTCGCAGCATGTGCGAGTACGAGTCGCAGATCAGGATATTTCGTACAGATTTCCCGTATTTCTCTTCTATTATCCTCATTTGCCAGGGCATCGTGCTTGACGATGTGGAGCATCACGATCAGCTTGCGCTGATCGGCTATTTTGAGAATCCGTTCCGGAAGAAACGAGTAAATCGATGCTTCGAACGTCGGCTTGTCGGCGCTGTACACGTGATATGGTTTGAAACCCGAAATTCGCGGATGCTCGAGTGTGCGAAGAATAGTCGATTCCGGCATATCCGGGGTGATTAGAATCAGTCCGCTCGACTCCCGGTCGGCTTCGAGTTGGTCGATGAGATACTCGTTGCTTCTATCGACGTCGCCGTCGGGCGTCGGAAAGGGGAAGAAAAGACCACCGGTTAGCCGCTCTGTGCCGAACAGCTCTTCCAGCCTCTGCCGCCACACGTCGATGGATGCTTCGTCCGGACCTTCATCGAGGTGAGGAGGGACCGGATCGAGGCCCAGATCTTCAACTCGATAGATATGCGCGTGGAAATCAAAGATCCTGTCCGGAAGCAGACGTCTGAGATCGGATGCGATTCTTCTATCCACATCCTCGATTTTCCAGTTTTGCATGTATGGTTTCCCTGTCAGCGGGATTCGCCGATTCCTTCGATCGCTTCCTTCGCTTTTTCCACGATCGGCTGAACGATCGGCTCGAGAAATCCCTTGACGTCTTCGATTCCCTTGTTAATTGCATTACCGACCATTTTCGAACGGGCGTTCGAGAGTTGATCGCGTTTGGCTTTGCGTTCTTCAGGTTCAGGAAAAAGATCGGCAAGGTCTTTTGCATCGTCGTAGAGCGAGATATCGCCGTTCTGCAGCGCCGTCACGAGACGATTGAACGAATCTTCGAGAAGATTTCTCATCGTTCCTTCGTACTCGTCCACCGTGTCGTTTCCGAGCCTTCGATCATATTTATCGAGTGTCTTGAAATAGCGCTTGGCAAAACCATACGATCCTGCTTCAACTCGCTCCATGTAGGTCTGAAGCTCGTTCTCTATCGATGATACCGATCGAAATGGATGCACGGAGCCTGCGTAGATGAGAAACGCCAGAACCGCGGCAACACCGACGCCTGAACCGATCATCATCATCTTACGTTTGCGAAGCCGGATCCGGTGTTCGCGCTCCTTTTCCGCAGACACGATCCGCCGGCGAAATGCTTCGACGAACTGCGCCCGTTGTTCTGCGGTAAGATCACGTCCGGCGAGCTCGCACTCGAACATCGAGACGAAAGCCTCGATCCTGTCGTCGATGCGCTTCGAGCGCTCTTCACGTTCCACCTGCCGTAACGTTTTCCGGTAAGCGATTTCAAAAATCTTGTCGAGTCTCGGATCATCCATGGTCATCAGTATAATTCAAATACTTCGATTCGTCGCGGGCGCTCGACGATTGTCCCCTTGCTTATATAACCCCGGCGCTCTACCATACCGTCCGATACGGAGATCCTCGATACGTTTTCAGGCATCCCCGAGCTCGATCTCACCGCCGTCTCACCGGTCCGGCTCGCCCGTGGATTTACAAAGGAGTTTATTGATGCCGGGAATCAGCGGCAGATTCGTGAAAGACTCATCGCGTCGATAGAATCGTCGATGGAACGGCTCTCGGAAAAAAGGGTGATTGTTGCCGAGGGTACCGGGCATCCCGGCGTTGGTGGCATAGTCGGTTTGTCGAACGCCGAAGTAGCAAAGATGCTCGGGGCAGATGTTCTTTACCTTTCGGGAGGCGGAATAGGACGTTCGCTCGACATCCTCGAAGTAGATCTCAACTACTTTGTATACAAAAACGTCAACGTAAAAGGAGTGTTGTTCAACAAGATTATAGAGTCGAAAATGGAAATGATGGCGCGGTATGTAAATGAAGAGGTTCTCAATGAGCAATTCGGTTTCTTTCCCTCGCCGCTTTCGATTTTCGGCTATCTCCCGGCACTGCCGAATCTCTCCCATCCTTCGATGAGCGTAATCGCACACAGATTTGCCGATTCATATGCGATCGGCAATACCGACGAAACCGATTGGAGACGTCCGTGTAATCGGATAAAGGTCATTTCGCTCGCGGAGGAGTATCTGAAGCCCGAGGCGTTTCTCGATCCGGGGGATATCGTGATCATCGGTGCAGGATCTCAGCGGCGACGGCACCGGATAATTCGAAACTCCCGTAGCTTGGCGAAAGGCGGTTCACTCGGCGGAATCATACTTACCTGTGGCGCTACGACGCCCCTTCATCCGAATGTGGAAGAGGAAGTTCGCGATTCGGGGATTCCGTGTCTCTATGTGCAGGAGGACACGGCGCTCGCCGAGGAAAAGGTGCTGAAAGCGTATCAGTCGAGCAAGATTCAGACCTTCGATCACGATAAAGTAGAGCTCGTGCGTACGCTTTTTCAGCAGCATTTCGATTTCGACGCGTTCAGCCGGGCCTTCGGTTTGCGCTGACCGTCGGCGCCCGCGCGGAGCCGTTGACGCTTTTCAGGTGATTGTCCCGAAACAGTAAACCCTCGAAATTGTGGCTGTCCCACCCCTGCATTTAGCGCCATCCATCCAAAGGTA
>CAYLZA010000036.1:0-1149 GCA_964387575.1 uncultured Spirochaetales bacterium
TATAATGGCCCGAATCCTGTTGAATTTAAAATCAGCGGGCAAAACGGTCCAGAACCGGTTCGGTCGATTCGCCCGTTCGGTCATCTCCGTGATGTGCGATGTGCAGGATTCAATCGAGCTTGCCGAAGCCCTCGTCGCCGACGGGATCGAGAACTTCTGCGTTTCACAGGATTTCCCGAACAACGTTCATCTGCTTGTCGGCAAGGAGTCACAGTTTTCCTACGGATTCAACTACGCGTTGATGCGACGGAAGGGGAAAAAGACTGAAGAGCAGAAACGACGGTGTGAGCATCTCTATCCCCTGGTTGATTTTACTCGTCACCCCATCAAGACGATGTTCGCGGAGCTGCTCGAACAACTCAAGCGGGTACAGCCGACTCCGACGCTGGAAGCATTATGCTTGAAGCTGTTCACCGATGAAAAGGACCAGTATCGACTCGCCTTGGCCGATGATCAGGACATCCGCCGGAGAATCGTGGAGAAGACGTTCGAGCATATCACCGTCAGCTCCAAAGCGTCACGAACGGTGAGAAACAATCTGTTTTCGGTCAACTACATGGATCGAGAGCTGCGAAAGGATCTGCCCGAGTATCATCGGGAGACCGTATGCTTTGCGCGTAATGCGCTCGAACGGCTGTGCGTGTATCTCTACTATCACAACTTCATCAAACTCTATCGCATCGGAGTCGCCTCTGAGACACGGACCCACGCGGAGGTGGCGGGAATCGGGAAAGCGGAGGTCGAGCGAATCCGTCGAGTCGTGGTGACCGAACGACCGTTTCTCAGCGACGGTGCGGTTGTTCCCGACAGCTTTTATGACCAGTTGTGGCGACGAACGATTCCCACGCCGTTGAAGGAAGGGGAGGAATATCTGCAACAGTTCGCACTTGCTTAGGTAGCCCCGAATGCGTGAAATGTGCCGTTTTGTTATTCGATCAGAATTCAACAGGATTCGGGCCATTAGATACGGTTTACAATTTCAAGTGAATAAGTATGATTAGAATCATCAACCGTCAAGGCGTAGCGATGCCGAAGCGGTAATACTAAGGATACGATGGTGATAATAGCAGCTCCGCGGGAAACGATGGAGGGGGAGACCCGCGCTCCGTTAATACCTCAACACGTTCAAAAGCTCGTTGAAATGGGAAT
>CAYLZA010000036.1:1159-9845 GCA_964387575.1 uncultured Spirochaetales bacterium
GGGAGCAAATGTAGTCGACGACCGGACGCAGCTTCTCAGTGAAGCCGATATGATCGTCAGGCTCAACAAGCCTCCGGAGGACGAAATCTCGTCGGCTCGAAAAAACACGATCCACGTAAGTTACCTTGATCCGTTCAACGAAATGGAACTGGTGCGTTCGATGGCAAAACAGAAGCTACGTGCATGCAGCATGGAGCTCATTCCGCGCTCCACGCGTGCGCAGAAAATGGACGCTTTGAGCTCGCAGGCGAGTCTTGCCGGCTACGTTGCGATTATCGTCGCCGCCGAGCAGCTCGATTCGGTGTTTCCGATGATGACGACGCCGGCGGGTACGATATATCCGGCCCGGGTGTTCGTGATCGGCGCCGGCGTCGCGGGGCTGCAGGCAATAGCAACGGCGAAACGTCTCGGTGCACGGGTGGAGGCGTTTGATACCCGACCGACGGTTGCCGAGCAGGTACAGTCACTCGGGGCGAAGTTCGTAAAAGTGGATCTCGGTGAACAGGGCGAAACCGCCGACGGTTATGCCAAGGAGCTGACGGCGGAGCAACTCGAAAAGCAACGACAAGTTATGGCAAACCATTGCGCGGCGGCGGACGTCGTCGTTACCACGGCTCAGGTGTTCGGGAAAAAGGCGCCTCTCATCGTTACCGAAGAAATGGTTCGGGATATGAAACCGGGTAGCGTAATCGTCGATATGGCGGTTCAATCCGGAGGAAATGTGGAACCATCGAAGCCGAACGAAATAGTCGAGCTCGACGGGGTGCGGATAATCGGATACACCAATCTTTCCGGTCGTGTGCCGGTTCACGCAAGTCAGATGTTCTCGAGCAATATACTGTCGTTCGTTCAGGAGTTCTGGAACGAGGAATCGAAACAGATAGAGCTGGACGCAAACGACGAGATCATATCCTCGTGTCTCGTTACCGAGGGCGGTGAAATCGTAAACGATCGGTTAAAGGAGCTTTACTCATGACAGTATATCTCGCATTTATTTTAGTACTGGCAATATTTCTGGGATTCGAAGTCATCTCGAAGGTCCCGTCGACGCTACATACGCCTCTTATGTCGGGAGCAAACGCTATTTCCGGCATCACGCTTCTCGGTGCTCTCGCCGCGGCAGGAGCAGGGTCGGCGGATTGGGTAACGATTTTGCTCGGAACCGCGGCGGTTATGTTCGCAACGATCAATGTGGTCGGCGGGTATTTCGTCACCGATCGCATGCTCGGTATGTTCAGGAAAAAGCAGAAGGACGGACAATAAATGGATCTTGTAATTAATCTTACCTATATACTGTCCGCAGCGCTTTTCGTTTTCGGTTTGAAGATGCTCAGCTCGCCGAGAACCGCAAAAACCGGCAATATGCTCTCCGCGGTAGGAATGCTGATAGCCGTCGTGATGACGCTTTTGAGCAAAGAGATTATCGAGTTCCAGTGGATTATCGTCGGTTTTCTCGTCGGGGCGGTGATCGGCATACTTGCAGCCAGACTCGTGGCGATGACTGCGATGCCGGAAATGGTCGCACTGTTCAACGGGTTCGGCGGTATTGCGAGTCTACTCGTCGGGTGGTCCGTGTATCATCGTGTTCTCGAGACTTCTCCGTTTCAGAGCGTTACAATCGTTCTCTCGGTCATCATCGGCGGGGTAACCTTTACGGGTAGTCTCGTCGCGTTCGCTAAATTGAGCGAAATCATATCGGGCAAACCGGTGATGTATCGCGGTCAGCAGATCGTGAACTCCCTCGTAATTCTCGGTATTATCGCCGTTGCGGTCATTTTCGCACTTGCTCCCGCTACGTCGTATCTGTTTTTCTTCATTCTCATCGGCGCCGCCCTGGTGTTCGGCATTCTGTTCGTTATCCCGATCGGCGGAGCGGATATGCCGGTAGTTATCTCGTTACTGAACAGCTTTTCCGGGCTTGCCGCATGTGCTGCCGGTTTTGTAATACAGAACAATCTGCTCATTGTTGCGGGGGCGCTCGTCGGTGCAAGTGGGATTATCCTCACCAACATCATGTGCAAGGCGATGAATCGATCGCTTCCGAATGTTCTGTTCAGCGGGTTTGGTTCGGTTACTTCATCAACAGCACAAGGCGTTACCGGTGACGCAAATCCGATAAACGTAGAGGACGCCTTCCTGGTACTCGAAGCCGCGAGCTCGGTGGCCATCGTCCCCGGATACGGTCTGGCAGTTGCACAGGCACAGCATGTCGTTAAGGAGCTCGGAGATCTTCTCGAGGCAAACGGAACGGAGGTTCAATACGCCATTCATCCGGTTGCAGGCCGTATGCCCGGTCACATGAACGTGTTGCTCGCCGAAGCGAACGTCCCGTACGATCAGCTCGTAGAGATGGACGATATTAATCCGAAAATAAAAATGGTAGATGTCGTGCTGGTGATCGGTGCAAACGACGTAGTCAATCCCTCCGCCCGTGAAGATGAGTCGAGCCCGATTTACGGAATGCCGATCATCAACGTCGATAAAGCGAAAACGGTATTTGTGTTGAAACGATCGCTCGGTGTCGGATTTGCGGGAATCCCGAATCCGCTTTTCTATCTAGACAACACCCGCATGCTGTTCGGGGATGCAAAAGCATCACTTCAGGCACTCGTGTCCGAATTCAAGGATATATCGGATTAAGCTCCGCCTGACCACTAAAACGTCGGCGGTTTAGTGGTCGGGGCTTTTTGCGACTCGATCGGAGAGGGAGATCTTCAGTTCTATGCCGAATGACTGGCAAGAACCTCAGCTCGCTGTTTGTCGAGGATATCCTTTATGGAAATACTCTTGAAGTAGCCGTTGATATAGTCCGACGTTTCCACCCACATGTCGTGGGCAAGACAATCCTTCTCCCGGCTGCACCCGATGTGTTTTCCTTCATCGGTGGTGCACGGAGTAAGGGCGATTTCTTCGCCTACCGCGTCGAAAATATCTTTTACCGATACTTCGGCAGGATCCTGATTCATCTGAAATCCGCCGCCGGGACCGCGAGTCGACTTGATGATTCCCGATTTTCTCAATCGAAAAAAGATCTGTTCCAGAAACTCGGGGGATATCCCCTCCGCTTCGGAAAGCTCGCGAATCGAAATCGGTTTTCCCCGGTCCGAAAGTGTAAGTTTCAGTACCGCCCGAAGGCCATACCGTCCTCTCGTAGTAATACGCATTACTCACAAACCTCATTCTTGTCATTGGATGTTTTATCTATGATAGTACACCAATGAGCATGATTTTGATAGATTATTCACCTTATCATGTATTGTTTTTTCAGAACTGTCTACCCGTAACAAAAACTATGTGTTCACCCTTTCTACATATTCACCTGAATCGGTATTGACGAGAATCCTGTCGCCCTGCTTGATGAATATCGGTACCTTCACCTCGAGTCCTGTTTCGACGCGTACGGTTTTTGTAGCTCCGGTTACGGTGTCGCCTTTCACGGCTTCTTCGGCATCGGTCACTTCATACACATCTTTCATTGGAACGATTATATCGAGCGGTGTATTTTCCCACATCACGATTTCGTAGGTCTGTCCCTCTTTCATGTAGCTCTTTTTATCTTCAAAAGAAGCCACGGGAACGGTGTACTGCTCATATGTTTCGGTATCCATGAAATGAAAATCACTGTCATCGGCGTACAAGTATTGAGCCGGTTCTTCCTCGACCGTGATTTCTTCAACCTGCTCGTGGCTTTTTATGACCTGTTTTTGAACCAGACCGGTTCGGACATTTTTGAGCTTAACTCTGACGAACGCCTGTCCTTTTCCCGGTTTTACAAACTCCCGCTCGGTAACCTGATGCGGCGCATCCTTTATGAGCAGGAACATTCCTTTATCGATTGATCCAGCTTTTATCATTGAAGTACTATGCTTTTTCCTCTTTGTCGGATTGTTGATAGTATAACAAATAAAATCGTAACAATCACCCCTGCCCGCTTTTGAAATATGGTCCATTGTTGAACGGTCAACGAGCGATTTCCTGCAGCGACCGATCTTCGTATATTGATGAACGAGGAGGAAACGAATGGCACTAGAGCACAAAAGACTCGGAAAACACGGAGTGCTCGTGAGTAATCTCTGTCTGGGGACGATGAACTTCGGATGGATGACGAGCGAGAAAGATAGCTTCAAAATCATGGATCGGGCGCTCGAGCTCGGAATCAACTTTTTTGATACCGCGGATGTCTACGGCTGGTCGGTTGATCACGGCACGACCGAAGAGATCGTCGGAAGGTGGTTTGCCCAGGGAGGAGGACGACGAGATGCAGTAGTGCTTGCGACAAAGGTCTATAATCCCGCGAACAAGAAGGCGGAACGGTTCGAGCCGAATCATGCCGGCCGAAATCTGTCGGGTATGAAAATAATGCGGCACGCAGAAGGAAGCCTCAAACGACTCCAGACCGATGTGATCGATCTCTATCAGATGCATCACGTCGATCGTGAATGTCCATGGGTGGAAACATGGCAGGCATTCGATGCGCTCGTGAAGCAAGGTAAGGTCGTCTATGTAGGATCGAGCAATTTCGCCGGTTGGGATATTGCAACCGCCTGTCAGGAAGCCGCAAAGCTCGGTATGAATCCTCTGGTGAGTGAACAGAGCGTATACAGCCTGATAAAGCGAACGGTCGAGCTCGAAGTCGTGCCCGCGTGCAGACATTACGGGATGGGGATTATCCCCTGGAGCCCACTTGCGGGAGGATTGCTCGCCGGTGCTCTCGATAAGCAGCAGAACGGACGAAGAAGCAGCGAAAACTTCGAAAAGCAGGTAAAGGAGAAACGATCTCAGCTCGAAGCGTATGAGAAGTTGTGCTCCGATCTCGGCGAAAAACCTGCGGCGGTTGCGCTCGCGTGGTTACTCCACAACCCCGTGGTTACCGCGCCGATTATCGGACCGCGGACCATTGAGCAGCTCGAAAGTGCCGTCAGGGCTACCAAGATAACGCTTGATGAGGACACGCTCGAACGTCTCGACGAGATTTTCCCGGGACCAGGAGGAGAAGCACCAAAGGCATACGCCTGGTAGATATCGATAGAAGCCGCCGGCGACAGTCCGGAACCGGCGGCGTTGTCCGGAGCGTTATGTGCCGACGCGAATGCCGCCACTCGGCGCCGGTCGGCGGCGCTACTCTTCGTCAAACGGATAGAGCACATCGCGAACACGTTCGGCGCCGGCTGCCAGCATGATAAGTCTGTCGACACCGAGTGCTACGCCCGAACAATGCCGCGCTGGGGATGAATACTCAGATGCAATGTCTGTGTCGATGCATTCGGTTCTTTTTTTTCGGACAAACGATTTCTTTTCCTGCTCGATGTATGAAGCAATCGCGTCGGGATCGGTCTCTTCCGTATAACAATTGGCCAGCTCGACCCCGCCGGCGTAGAGCTCCCACCGTTCTCGAAACGGCGTGTTGCTTTTTATACGT
The DNA here is from genome assembly GCA_964387575.1 of uncultured Spirochaetales bacterium. Taxonomy (GTDB): domain Bacteria; phylum Spirochaetota; class Spirochaetia; order ARS1246; family ARS1246; genus CAYLZA01. The sequence goes on from CAYLZA010000036.1 coordinate 6,579, forward strand.
GCAAGGCATCGTATCCCCGCAGGATAGTCGATCAGTGCTGTCGGAAGCTCGGAGGGAAGCTCGGATTCCACTTCAGAGAGAAAAACCGTGTGAAACGCTTCCTCCCAATCTGCAGATTCAGAGATCGAAATACCGGCACGTGATGCACCGTGCTTGAAGGCCGACAGACTATACCACTCTTCTTCCCGAATTCCGGTGTGTCGCGCTATCTCATCTGCGAGCCGACGTCGTTCGATCGGATGTGAGAGCGAGGATGGTAGTACGAAACGTTTGTCGAGCTGCACGAGTAACTCATCCGTAACATCGAGTGAATCCACGTATCCTGCACCGGTTGTGTACCATTCGAGCATGGTAAACTCGGGTGAATGGAGCCTCCCGGTTTCCTCCCGATTACGAAACACATGACCGATCTGAAAGATGCGCTCGTAGCCGCGTTCGACGAGACGCTTCATCCATCGTTCGGGTGAAGGAAGCAGATAGAGCTCATCACCTGTATTTTCGGCGTCTTCGGTGCGATATATACGCGTAGAAAACACATCGATGGTCGGTTCCGGGAGAATCGATGGGGATAGATGGGGCGTATCCACTTCGATATAGTCACGATCGCGAAAAAACGAACGGATTTCAAAGAGCATATCGGCTCTGAGCCCGGCGAAATGTGCGTTCACCGGTTAAAACCGTGATTACGAGAAATACAGGAACGAACGCGATCGAGAAGGTCCGCAGGCGCGTACGGTTTTTCGAGCAGCTCGGTACCGGGCGGGAGCTTATCCGGATCGATGGTGAGCGAGCTGTAGCCGGTTGTAAAAAGTATCGGCATGTCGAAATCCCGGTCGCGAATCGCATGCATAACCTCGATACCGGTATGCTTCGGCATGATTACGTCGAGAATCGCCAGATCGGCTCCGAAATCTTCCGCTTCGATCGTGCGTAACGCTTTCGCCCCGTCTTCAACAACCGATACGGAATAGCCCGCGGATTCGAGCACCGTTACGAGGAGCTTCCGAACTAAACCATCGTCTTCGGCTACAAAGATCCTTTGCGGTTTTTCCATTTCCGATGCCGCCGTTGGTTCATCGTATCGTTCCGCTTCCGGAGGTTCGGTCGCGGGAAGATACACCGAGAAGGTCGTCCCCGAGGAATCGTCGCTTTCGACGTAGACGCACCCGCCGTGACGCTCCGCAGTCGCGAAAGCGGTCGAAAGCTCCGAGGCTTCGTCGCTGTCGATTTCGCTTAAATCGCTTTCGGAGAAAAAGCCTGCGAACGCACCTCCGACGAGCGAAGCGGGAATTCCGGATCCCGTATCCGTCACCGAAATGGACACATACTTCCCCGGGGAAAGCCTGACGCCTTCACGTCCGGGCGGTCGAAAATCGTATCTGAGCGCAGTCGACAACGTGATACGTCCTCCAGACGGCATACAGTCGCGGGCGCGGACGCACAGGCTCAGCAGCATTCTCTGCACCGCGCCGGAGTCGACGAATACTGAAGGGAGATCCTGCGCTTTGTCGAGCTCGATCTCGATATGACTACCGACGACCTGTTTGAGCATTTTCGAGATTCCGGTAACAAGCTCGTTTGCGTTTGTGTATTCCGGATCGAGCTCCCCCCGTCTCGAGAACGTTACGAGCTGACGTGTAAGTGCCGTCGCCCGTATCGCCGCGTCTCTTACCTCCGAGAGTCCTTCGTAACGTTCGTCGTCGGGTTCGGTAAATGCGAGATGAAGATCGGTATATCCTGCGATAACCTGAAGCAGGTTGTTGAACTCATGTGCGATGCCCCCGGCAAGCCGGCCTACCGCTTCCAGACGTTTTGCTTCATCGAGACTCTCTTCGAGTCGTCTCCTCGCAAGCTCGGATCGTTTGAGTTCGTAAATATTATTGAATACGGTAAGAAAGCATCGGTTTTCACCGGTATCGGCAACAGTCGAGCGGACCAATACTTCCACATATTCACCGCTCTGCAATCGAAACCGAAGCTCATACCAATCCACCGGCATGTCCGACGATCCCCCTCGTATCGCCTCGAGCACTCGCTCTCTGTCTTCACAGTGTACGATCTCTTCGAGCGCGCAGCCGACGAGGTTTCGTTGTTGAATCGGCGAAAGTATCCGCCGTCCCCGCTCGTTTATATAGAGGATGCATTCAGAATCGTGGATCATGACTCCTTCGGCGATGAGTCCAGCGAGTGATTCGAAAAATGTGTCGTGAAGGTGCGCGAAATTGTGTGCCATTGGTACGAGACCGCCGAGTATAGCACGTACCGGCTACATATCCCAAGAGGACGACGATAGCAACCCTCGACATCCGTTATTTTCGCGCCTTTTAACCACAATTGAGAAGTGTCGTCGTTGTCCTTACTGTGCCTTAACCGATGCTGATCATTCGCTCGACGGCCTCGTAGGCGCGGAGACGAATATCCTCGTCGAGCTCGATCTGATACTTCATCTGTTCGAGCGAGGAGAGCGTGTCCTCGAGCGTTATCTCATTCATATGCGGGCAGCGAACGCTGCACAATCGCAGCATCTCTTTGTCTACATTTGCTGCTGCTATGTTGTCTCCCATACTGCATTCGGTAAGAAGCAGATACCGAGGAGCCTTCGTATCGGCAACGTATTTAATCATCGCCCCGGTGCTTCCCGAGAAATCGCTTGCTTCGACGACTTCCGGGCTGCACTCCGGATGTGCAAGGACCGCGACATCGGGAAACTGTTTACGGATTGTCTGAATATCTTCGACGGTGAACTGTTCGTGCACCTCACATCGCCCGTGCCATCCGATCATATCGTATTGGAGCCCGGATTTCTCGCCTGCAGCTTGCGAACGAGGCGTTTTCGTCGGGAAAATGATGCGTTTACCCGACTCATGTGCAACGTTTTTGGCGAGATACTCATCGGGAAGAAAGATTATGTGATCCGAATCGAGGCTCTCTACTACTTTGGCCGCATTCCCGGAGGTGCAACAAATGTCGCTCTCCGCCTTTACGTCGGCATATGTGTTTACATACGTCACAACAGGAACGCCGGGAAATTTTTTCTTGAGATTGCGGACATCCTTCGCCGTTATGCTTTCGGCAAGCGAACAGCCCGCCTTTGGGGAGGGTATGAGCACCGTTTTTTCGGGATTGAGAATCTTTGCCGTCTCCGCCATGAAACGGACACCGCAAAATACGATGATATCCTTATCGGTCGTTGCCGCCTGTCTGCACAATGCAAGGCTGTCACCGGTGAAATCCGGGATCGAATTGAACAATGCAGCTTCCATGTAG
>CAYLZA010000036.1:9855-10455 GCA_964387575.1 uncultured Spirochaetales bacterium
TTGTGCCCGAGGATTACCGCATTCTTTTCTTTTTTGAGAATATTTATCCTATGCGCAAGCTCGGCCTTCTGTCGGAGCTCCACCTCGGGAACGATTTTACCGAGCTTCGCACGAAGGGTATCGTAGAGTTGCTCTACTTCATTATGTATTGTTTGCATGTCGAATACATGCCAACAATACGGATTCGGTCTACAATCGTCAAGTTTATGGCAGCCGTTCTCATTTTGCACCCTCGCAACGGTTCATAATGCGAACTCCTGAGTTTATGGTGCAAAACATGATTTCCTGTTACGTTACGGTTATGCGGGAGCAGGATTATCTACCGTTGATTAAAAGAGCCCTCGATGAGGATCTCGGTTCCGTCGGGGATGTTACATCACGAGCAGTTTTTTCCGACGAGACGGGAGAAATGCACCTGGTAAGCAAAGACAGCGGTATTCTCGCCGGGATCGAAGTTTTCAATGCGGTGTATCGCGAAGTCGACACCGGAGTAACCGTCGGTTTTTTTGCCGACGACGGGGATGGGCTCGATCGTGGTGATCATGTAGCTACCGTTGCCGGAGACATCGTTTCGATTCTTACCGGAGAGCGTACGGCTAT
>CAYLZA010000037.1:0-10429 GCA_964387575.1 uncultured Spirochaetales bacterium
GTCAATCAGCAAACCTCGTGGTAAATCCACAATTTTCGGATCACAAAGCCTGGAAGCCCGAGTCACCTTGCGATGAGCTACAACCGGTGTTCCAGATGACGCCGGCTTCAGATGGATCGAGCCGTCTCGCTATCCAAGCAAATGGTGACCGGAATGCAATCGGCTGGTGGCGTGGTTCGGTACGTATAGCCACATCCGGCTGGTATATGGCTTCCGTCCACGCGGTTATTCGAGACATAGAAACACCGCACATCTCGATATTCGCCAACGTTGGTGATCATTTTCTAAAACCGGTACGAATAGACAAAAACGAATTAACGTTGGAACAGAAGTTTTATGTCGACCGACCTGACGAGGATACGCCGATCACTTTTTACCTTCGAAGCGCCGAAATAGGCATGGTTGCTTTCGACAACCCGATTGTTACATCGATTCCCGCTCCGGTTCATCGCCATGCTCGAATAGCGACAGTACGATTCGACGAGCACGCATCGATAGCGAGTCTCGATTCGCAGCGTGATAGAATCCGCCGGCGGGTAGAAGAGGCAGGAGCCCTCGAACCCGATCTTATCGTGCTACCCGAAACGTGTACGATTGTCGGTATCGACCGTGCTGCTATCGGCGGGTATCGAGGAGCTGCAGAACTGGTGCCTGACGGACCAACGTTCGAAATGCTCTCAAAGCAGGCAACGTCAATCGGAAGTTATATCGTCGTCGGATTGCTCGAGCTAAGGGATGTGTACGCATACAACACTGCAGTCATAATCGGAAGAGACGGAAAGCTCGTAGGCCGATACGACAAAACTCATCTTACGTTGCCAGAGCTTACAAACGGGATCTCATGCGGTACGTCGTACCCGGTATTCGATCTCGATTTTGGTAGAATCGGCATACACATTTGCTATGACGAATGGTTCCCAGAAGTGGCACGGCTCTATTCACACAAAGGTGTTGAGTTACTGATCTTGGCGGTTTGGGGTGGCAAACCGATAACCTGGAGGACGAGAGCGTTGGATAACGGTATCTACTTTGTTTCTTCTTCGGTAAATCCGCCGAGTATGATTATTGACAGCTCAGGTGCAATCATTGCTGAAACGCACGGAGAAGGGACGGCTTATGCAGATCTGAACCTGGAATATCGCAAAGCAAATGCTTATATCGATCCAACGCTTTCACATGGGATGCCGACGATAGTCCCTCACCTCCGCTATGCTGCAGACGATTCGATTATCGCTGAGGTCGCGGAGGCTATGCGAAACTATAGGGGAACCGGGAGTACCGGGTAATACCGAAACTATCGAGTCCGGTCACTTTCACCTACTCGTCGCACTCGACGATAGCATCGGCGAGACGCATTGTATCGACCGAATCGAGAAGATTGTTATGAAGCTCATTTCTGCTCTTTACCGCGTCGATAAATGCGCGGGCTTCAGCCTGAAATCCCTGAGTGGCGTATGTCTCTTCAGAACCGCACGCCTCTGCCGGAGTCATACTGAGAATCGGATCGTTCGAGTTGTCCGCCCAGACACGTCCGATTTCATCGATATCGGCCATACACATAGCGTTTATCGCATGGAACTCAAAGGTAAAAATACGACGCCCGGTCCTCCAGTTTCCGTGAAATACACCGACCACTCCGTTCTCGAACGAAACAAGCGCGGAATAACTCGATTGGTACCAGCAGTCGAGCGTTCGATTTATCGCGCTCACCGACTTGACCGGCGAGAGACCGGCGTAGTATCGAAGAGAATCGACCGCATGGATCGCATCACAGTGGATGATATCGATTGCCCCACGATAGTATGGATGAACATCCTGCGGAGCCTGGTTCTTGAAAAACGCCACGGTCAGCTGATGCAATTCACCATGTGATTTGACTTCGTTCCAGCATTTTTGAATCATCGGATGATAGCGTCGCTGAAATCCTACACCCGAAATCCGGTTTTTGCTCTCCGCCATCCTTGCAAGGTTTTCAGTCTGAAAGGTCGTAACGGCAGGCGGCTTTTCGATAAACAGATCATGTCCCCGATCCATGACCTCCATAGCAAGATCGAACAGATGGTACGGCGGCATGAGCACATAACATGCGTCGGGCTTCTTCTCATCGAGCATCTTATGATAATCGGTATATGTCGATGTAATCCCGAATTTCTCAGCGGTAGCGGCAAGCTTTTCTTCATCAATATCGCAAAGGCCAACCATCTCCACATCATCAAACGAAGCAAGAGACGGATAGTGTACTGAATTTGCCATACCGCCTGCCCCGATTAGCGCTACACGAACTGTCTTGTTACTCATTTTGTCTCCATGTTGATCAAAAAAAATACCTTTCAAATACACGCTCGATGGCCACCGACGCAAAGCTTTGCGTCGTACTCAAACACATCGAGACGATGACATTCTACGCCTTCATCCGGATCGGGTCTTTGACCGATTCTATCGTTTTTTTGTACGAAATTTACCTGCATGTAAAGAGCACAGTCTATCTCGCTGCTTCTCGTTTCAGCAGAATCCTTTATCACATGCCTCGTGAAGAATATCGATATAGAGCTTTACTTTATCGATCGGCATCGAGGGTATTCCGCTCTCGGTGCGAGGGATGAACCGACCACCGGCTCTGCCGATCCCTACAACGCTTTTCACATGCGACCTCATTTCGCTTTCTCCCATATCGCGTATCGTAGTACCAATCCCGCCATGAATAACGATCCGGTCTCCCCAGCGCCGCTTGAAAACCGACAAATCGTTGTGATCCCCGGGGCCGATAGGATTTACCACGTCTACTCCGGCTTCAACGATACCGTCCATCACCTCCTGAATGTGCCCGTGGCTGTGAAGATGAAAATAGGCGTTTTTTTCGTGACACAGTTCCGCTATTTCGCGGAGCCACGGAAACACATAAATTCTGAACATCTCTTCGCTGAACAAAAGCCCTCTGCCGCTTCCCAGATCGGAGGCTGTAAAAACGCAATCGACACCGCATTCAAGAAGTATTTCCGCCGAACGCAGTGAAAACTCCGACATCATCCCGAACAACGCACGAGCCGCGTCGGGCTCTATCGCCATCCACATGAGTATGTTGCTGAAACTCGTAAGATAATAGTAAATCCCCATCCACGCGCCCGGCACCGTGCCTTCTACAAAATATCCAGCCTCGTGGAGCGCTTCGATACGCCTTGTGAGCGCTTCTCGATCAACACGTTCCGGGATATCGACTTCAGGCATTACGTACCCGACCGCCTCCTCGGGTGTATTGATAGGAAATCTGGTTGCCTCACGACAAAAAGTCGGATCATAGCTCTCATGCCAAACGGCACCGGTCTCGTACTCATAGGTATGGTGAGTCTCGTCTTTGCTGATCGTATTCGACTGAAATCCGATCTGCGCCGAAGCGACGCAATTGTCGAAATACCGCAAAAACCTCAACTCATCCGCTATTGGATTACCGACGGGTTCGCCGAAAAGCGCCTTTTGTACGGTCACATCCATCGGGCCTTCGCGCCACAGCGGTATCGTGTCGAGCCTCTCGCCTTCGATTACTGCAACTATTCGTTCCCGGGGCGTCATGGTAACTCACTCCATACTTTCTGTATTGTTTCACGATAGAGCTCATAGGATCCGGGAGCGACATCGGGACCGACCGAGTGCGTGCCTATGACGAGTCCCCCGTCCCTCCCGGCCATTGCAATTTCACGCACATGAGGCTCGATAAGTGCTGGATCGTTTGTCGGAAGAATGTGCGTGTTACATACTCCCCCGACAAATCTCAACTTCCCGTAGTACTCCGGAAGGAGCCTGGTCACATCCATCCCGGCCGCATATTCAACAGGATTGATTCCGTCTATCCCGACATCGAGAAGCATATCCAGAAGGGGGAGAAGGTTTCCGTCGCAGTGCAGGATAACCCATCGTGCTCCTGCGGCTTTATAGGTTGCAACCATTTTTTCATAGACAGGCATCAGGATCCGCTCGAACGCATTCGGTGAAAACATCGGGCTGTTCACGTTGCACATATCGTCGTATATCCAAATGCCGAAATCGTAGGTATTCCCGATCCGCATCGCCTCGAGTCCGACATTCATCAGATGCTCTCCGACTCGGTTGGCGATTTCTTTTGCCAGCGATTCATCGCCAGCCATATCGATGAGATACTCGGTCTCTCCGCGGAAGAAACTGCTTCGAATGAACGGTCCGCCGGTATTGGCAAACACCGCCCGCCCCTCGGAACGTCTCTCTTCAACCGCCTTCTTGAACCGGCTGAATCGAGTTTCGAGCGCCGGGGACTCGAACTCTATTTTGTCCAGGTCCGACGGAGAGTCAAAAACCCGTTTGACAACTTGGCTGAACTTGGCGTCTTTTCGAGTCTTGACGGTACGTCCCCACCCATCGCGAGATACCTCGTATTGGTCTTCCCGCCTTATAACTCCCATGTTCGTTGGAAAAAAAACTTCGTTCGGTCTGACCGTGTGGAGATCGTTCGGGAAATACTCTGATATCTCGCTGCCCGGCGAGATGCCTTTTTGCTCGAACCATGCGGTAGAAAACTCGTCCCATATCGATGCGTCGAATATCGGCAAACGGTCGGGTCTTTCAAACGAAAGCGCCTGCTTGACTATTTTTCGGCTGTTTATCACCCTTTTACGCTTCCGAGCACGATCCCTTTCACGAAGTGCTTTTGCAGATACGAGTGTGCAAGCAAAATCGGGAAAGCGGCGACGAAAATCCATACAGCTTTTACGGTTCGGTCCGATATGAGCTGCAACAGTCCGATTTTGTTTCGTGGGCTCGATCTATCGATATAACCTCCGTAACAGGAGAAATTTATTTATTATATTCGACTGCGCATTGATTGTCTTTGTACGTTTACCGATACGTTTTTGCACTATCTTGCTAATTGACATCGTGAGCATTGACGCAAACGCGCACACAATCGAATATTGGCAGGAGAGGAAAGTATATACAAATATCGAAATCCACATTGATTGAGAAGCAAACAATGAACTCCCAAACGTCACTCCACAAGTATTCGGAAACGCAGATGCTTCAGCATATGGTACTCGAAAAGTGTGCGAGATTACCTCGCTTCTTTGAAACAAAAGAGCAATGGCATAACTATCGGAAGTCTCTGGTGGAATTTCTACAAGCGACGCTACCCATTTGGACACCCGACGGCTCTCTCAAGGCGGATCAGACTTCGATATCGAACCTTGGTAATGATCTCGTCGTCGAATCCGTGGATGTACCGCTTCACGGTGAGTTTCGCGTGCCGGTCCACGTATACCGCCGTCGCCGCAGGCAAAAAAGTAGCGAAGCTCGTGATAAAACCAACTATCGAGAACCGCCGATTATCGAACGAAGACCGGCGATACTCGTGTGCCCGGGATATGCGCAGATGAAAAACGACGGTGATGTAATCGATATGTGCATGGCCCTCGCACGAGCCGGATTCATCGCCGTCTCGGTTGAATACGGCGGCACCGGAGAACGCGCCGATCGTCCCGAAGTTACAACGGATATCAACAATGTTACCGCCCTCGCCGATCTCTGCGGCGTCACAAATGTAGGGTTACGAGTGTACACGAATCGAGCGGTTTTAACATATATCGCCGCGAGAGAAGGTGTAGACGAATCCCGAATCGGTATAACCGGCCTATGCCAGGGTTCGATTATCAGCTGGTATACAGCGGCAGTCGACGAACGGTGCGCTGCGGTTGCACTGCTCTGCGGTGCAACGACATATGAAGCGATCGCACTGGAATACGTAAACCGCCAGGGAGGATGGAGCGGGACGAGCCCATATGTTTATAACATACTAGCAAAAGGAGACATCCAGCATATCATCGGTTGTATCGCCCCGCGTCCGCTATTCGTTCAGAACAATCTCATAGACAAGCACTGGCCTCTGTCCGGTTTCGAGTCAGTGAAGCGTTTTGTCACTCACATATACGATCTTCTCGATAACGGGGATCGGGTGCGCTTCAATCTGGAACACGGACCGCATGCTTTCGCCGAGCCGTTTCTGAGCAATATCGTTTCGTGGTTTGCGGATATTTTTTTATGAGCAGGTTCCATGAAAACGTATTCCGTTCTAAATACCCGCAAATGTATGAGACTTTATCACGTCGATGTATCTGCAAAACGATTGAAATGAGATATCCGGGAGAATCATATCATCAACGGCGGGAATAAAGCCGCCGCATTGCACGAATGCAGCAAATGCACTATTATTACCGTAAGGTATTGATAGTTGGCGAATAAACTTACAGGTCTCGAACCAAGCAGATTCCACGTGCTCAGGCTTTCCGTGCTCTACAGGCTCTTGGTAAAAGTCGTGCGCCGACTCTTCTCGCTGTTCCTTCGAATCGACGTAATTTCCGGAAGCGAGCGAGTTCCCAAACGGGGTCCGGTGCTTATATTGGCAAATCACGTTGGTTTTCTCGATCCATTCGTGGTTTCGATTGCCGCCGGTCGCCCGGTTCAGTTTCTCGCGACACCTACGGTGTTTCGCAAACCGATACTCGGGCTCGTCGCGCGGTTTTTTGGTGTGATACCAAAGAGCAAGTTCAGCGCCGACATTCCTGCAATTTTCAAGCTCCTCGAATGGGCTCAGCTCGGAAGTGCGGTCGGTATATTCCCGGAGGGACAACGGTCGTGGGATGCACGAAACCTGGAGATCGTTCCGGGAATAGGAAAGCTGGTTCGTATGCTCGACGCGCCGGTCGTCTCGATGCGGATGTACAATGGTGACCGTATCTCGCCGAGATGGGCGCGGAAACAACGAAAGGGTCACGTGCTCGTCGAGATCGACGAGCCGGTTCGCTTCTCACGACGCACGGATCCGACACTCATAGAGAATGCGATCCGGGAAAAAATCCTGGTCGATCCGATGCGTTCACCCAAAGCTCCCGCCTACGGCAGCGATCTGGCACTCGGTATAGGCACACTGCTTTTCCTTTGTCCCGAGTGTTACGCTACGGAGTCGCTCATAGAACGAGGGAATCGAGTCATGTGCACGGAGTGTGATGCGGCGTGGGAAGTCACCAGCGCCAACACACTCAAAGTAATCGCTACCGGCCGGACATATCCGATAATCAACGCTCTGGACAAGATTCGAACGTTCCTCGATCGGAGAGGCTGGGTCGTGAATGAAGAGCGTTTCCGCGAACACGGAATCGCCCTTGAAAGCAAGGACATGACGCTTCTCGATATGAACGGGACCAGACCAAAAAAAATCGGCACCGGAAGGCTTCAGCTTACCAAAGATGGGCTCAGGCTCAACGGTACGAGACCATGGTTTCTTTCACTTGCGGATATCCTGGTTGCTACGGTGGATATCACCACGGATTTGCAGTTCAGATCAAAAAACGGATTATTCGGGGCAAATCTTCGAAAAGAAAGCGTATTGAAATGGGAGCTCTTCGTAAATCATTGGCGAAGTCGTATTCGAGGCGCTAAGGGCGGAAACCCAACCGTTGGAAACCCACAAGCGGGTTGAGCGCATTGAATACGAGAGTCGTTACCGGATACGTGAAGCAAGATACGAGCTTCCGCTAATCAACCTCGATTTTGTACAGCATCGGCGATCCGGCGCGTGTTCCCGCTTCACCCATTCGGGTAACGTGTAACCTGATCTCACCGGTTTCCCGGTCTTCTATAGCAAAAAAATTGGAAAGCTGCAGCAATTCGTGGTCATCCTGACGTCTGTCGTCGATGGTAAGCACCGATTTACGGATAAGCGTGCACGATCCGGTATCGACTTCTCCGATGACGAGCGGATATCGCGGACGGTTTCCCTTCGGGTTCGATGAACAGATATTGCCGATCCAGTAGAGCGTCCCGTTCGAGTGCCGGATGAGCCGGCTGCAACTGCTCGGGGAGTAGAATCGCTCTCCGTCGTCATACGTCCAGGCTACCGGCTCGGACCAGGTCATCCCGCCGTCGGTCGATCGTGCGAGCCATTTGTACCCGGGAATCTCGTCGGGACGAACGTCGTTACTCCCACGCATGATCATGATGATCGAACTATCGGATAGCTCCGCGATTGCAGGCTCGATGAGCCCGCGCGTCGATCTACCGGGATCGATATTCACCCGATCTGAAAGATCCCATTCGATTTCCGGGCCGCCCTCGGCGAATCTTCCGATCAGCACCGCAGATTCTCCGTAGGTATGACCGCCGCCCGGATTGTAGTAGCTCCCGTCGGGACCGAGCGGTGCGATCTGAATCGGGAACAGCATCGCCCCATCGCTTCGCTTTATCGGTCGGCAACTGACGGCGCCGACATTCACCCCGTTCTTACCGACCCACACACCTTCCAGCGGATTCTCCTCGGTATGTCCGCGCTGCACCACACGAGCATCCACGCTGAATGTTCTGTCTCCGTCTTCGGAAACGCGATACCCGAGTATCCGTGATGTGAGTCCCTCCAGCGGATTGTCGGTGGGGAGCAGCGCATTGGTCACCAGATGCACGATCCTTCCGGTATCCGGATCGAGAAACCCGGGTCTCATATTGATTCGTCTGACCCCGTCGCTTTCTTTTCGATAAACTTCGAGCGGCTCCGGATCGCTCCAGGTCCTTCCGTTATCCGAAGAAAAGCTTCGATGGGTCTGATCGGTAATATCACTTCGGGTGGAGGTAGAACGATAACGAACCATCTCCACCCCGTCTTTTTTTGTATAATATGCCTGACCGCCTACTCCGGTTTCCTTGTCTATCCACGAGTAGAATTGTTCCTTCGATGTAATTCTCATTATTTACCTCCGGTGCCGGCACAGATGCACATTTGAATCGCGGACGGTCGTTCCTCGACCGAGCTCACGTACCAAAATCATCGGACGTTGCCGAACGGACCATCTCCTCCGGGATGTCGTCGAACGAGGCATAGTTCATCGAATAGAGCCGTGCGTAGAGCCCTTTCTGATCCATCAACTCGTCGTGAGTACCGGTCTCTACTACCCACCCGTCTCGAAGCACGATAATGCGATCCGAGCCACGTATAGTGGAAAGACGATGTGCAATAACGAGACCCGTTCTGCCTTCGAGGAGTCGAACGAGCGCTTTCTGTATCAACTTCTCCGTATAGCTGTCTATATTCGCCGTTGCTTCATCGAGTACGAGTATTTTCGCGTCCGCTACGAGTGCTCTGGCAAAACTGATGAGCTGTCGTTGTCCCTGCGACAGATTGCCTCCGTTTTCTTCCACTTTCGTCGTATAACCGTCCGGAAGCTTGGATATAAACTCATCGGCTCCGACGGCTTTTGCGGCTTCCCTGACTTCATCGTCGGTAGCATCTATCTTACGATATCGAATATTCTCGAATATCGTACCGGAAAAAAGAAACGGTTCCTGCAACACCATAGCGATCTGATGCCCGAGAGATTGCTGCGTTACATCACGAACATCGTATCCGCCGATCCGCACTGTGCCCTCCCATACATCGTAAAACCGATGAGCAAGAGCAGTCAGGCTCGTTTTTCCGGAACCGGTCGGCCCTACCAGCGCAACCGTTTCTCCCGGATTTACCTTGAAGCTTATTTCATTGAGGATCGGTCGCCCCGGCTCATATCCGAAGGTAACGTTGTCAAACTCGATCGACCCGTCGATTTCCTTCAGATCGACCGCGTCTTCCTTGTCACTCACATCGACCGAAACATCCATGACTTCGAAAATTCTGTGTCCGGATGCCATTGCACGCTGCATAATGCTGTACTGCATCGTAATCGAACGGATCGGCGCAAAAAATCGTTGCACGTAGAAGATATACGCCACCATGATTCCAAGTGCGAGCGAGTTGCTGATGACCATCGAACCACCAACGAAGATAACGATTCCCATCGCAATACCGGTGAGTGTGTCGACGATCGGTATCATGATCTGGGCAAATCGCGCGCCGCGAAGCTGTGCATTGAGGTTCTCTCGTGCCTTGTCTTTGAACAGCAGAAAATTGACGTCTTCCCGTGCCATTCCCTGGATCGTTCGTACGCCGTTGATCCCTTCCGCGAGCGCTCCGTTTACCGAAGAGCTCGTGTGACGGGCGTTGATAAATGCTTTTCGCGCTCTCGGAAGCCAGACGATACGGACGAGAAACAGAACCGGTACAATCGCAAGCGTAAGAAGTCCGAGCTTGAGGTTGAGCGTCAACAGGACCACGATAATACCGCCGAGGAGCACGACATCTCCGACTGCAAAAATCGATGATTCGAGAAATTGCTGGAGCGCATGTACATCGCCCTGGAGCCGGGACATCAGCCGGCCGACTTCCGTCTTGTCCATAAATGAAAGCGATATTTTCTGCAGATGGTTGAACATCGATCGTCGTAGATCGAACAGAACTCGTTCGGCTACGACGCTCGCAATCCGTTCCTGGATAAAGTTGGCCGCATAATTCACGAGTATGACAAACGCAAAAACCGAAATCGCAATCGTC
>CAYLZA010000038.1:0-10420 GCA_964387575.1 uncultured Spirochaetales bacterium
CTTCGGCAGCATTTACCAGATACTGTGAAGAGCTTTATATCGGTGACGGTCTTCCGCTAATACCACCTACAGAGTCGGCAACAGAGGCAATGCTCGAATATTTCCCGGCGGATAGTAACGAAGTAGTCATCGAAGATTGTGGTCCGGCAGGAACCGACCTTCGTATCCACGATATCGCGGTAAACAGCGTAATGGCGGGATGTAACCCTGAATATCTCCCGGTTATAATCGCCGCGTTTCGTGCTATGGCGGATCCGCGATATAGCTTTCTCCAATCGGTAACTACTTCACATGCCGGTGGGAATCTTGTAATCGTAAGCGGACCGATAGCACACGAGATCGGGGTACATGCCGGTCAGGGATGTATCGGTCCGGGATTCCATGCCAATTCCACAATCGGAAGGGCGGTGAACCTCGCTATCATAAATACGGTTCGTGCGGTCCCGGGGGTGTGTGATCTCGATTGTCTCGCGTCTCCGGCGGAGTTCAGCTACTGTTTTGCCGAGGATGCCTCGTTGTCACCGTGGCAGACGATAGCCGAAGAACGATACGACTCGGATACAACCACCGTGTATGTATTGAAAGCGGAACCGCCCCACGACGTTATCGAATATCTGAGCACGACCGGTGAGCACCTATTGGATACGCTTGCGGGAACATGCACCGGGCTCGGAACGAACAATGCGTATATACCCGGAAACCTCATCCTCGTGGTTACGCCGGATCATGCCCGGCTTCTCGCACGCGACGGATACGATAAGAACAGAATAAGACGTTACATATTCGATACCGTGCGGAATCCGGCTGAGAAGGTGCGTAACCGTGGAATCATTCCGGTTCGGCCGGAAGGCTTCCACGAGCTCGATCCGATACCGGTTACCCGCTCGCCTGACGATGTGGAGGTGGTCGTTGCCGGTGGGAAGGGCGGCCACTCGGCGGTCATCCTCCCGTGGGCGCTCCACAGCGAGGCAATCGTGCAGCCCCTGCTCAAGAGGGACGGATCGCCGGCGCGTTCGATCGAGGATTTCAAATAAGTAAGGAAACGCCGTCGGCAGCGGCGGGGTAGTCGTCTATCAACCGTACGTCGTGACCCGGGAAAATAAGCATCGGGGAGTCAGCTACGGTTTTCACCGCCTCGAAACTTTTCAACCACGAGGGAAGGTCGCAGATGAGACAGCTCGGCCATTCTTCCTCAAAGCTCTGAAAAAAATGACCGCAGTCTGAAGCTATTACCGCGGTCCCGGCCTCGGTTTCTACCGAAACAACCTGCAGTCCCGGAGTGTGTCCCGGGGCGGGGATGCAGCGAATACCGTCGACTATCTCGCTCTCTCCATCGAGCAGCTCTACTCTTCCCGCGGTGCGCAGCTTTTCGAGTCGAAGAAGAGACTCTGTGTTAATAAGCTGTGCAAGCGGTGCTTTGCGGGCAACCGGATCAGAAAGCCAGAAATCGTACTCATTCCGCTGGACGAAAAAATCGGCATTTGGAAAAAGCGATATTCCACCGGCATGATCGAAATGCAGATGTGTCAGTATGACCGTGCGGACGGTCTCAGCCTTGACATCGATCAGTCGCAGGGCCTCGTCGACCCGGCGATATCCGTTGAGCTTCGTGGTCCCCTCGGCATCCGGCGCCACTCCGGTATCCACTATGATCGTCTCCGAGTCGTTGCTTATGCACCAGATGTAGTAGTTGCGAAGAACCTCTTTATCCCAGTCACGCAGCCACAACACGAACGCGCCTGATGAACTCAGCGGACCAGCGTACCGGAGAGCGTATATTTGATACGTCATAACCTAATATGGGGTTACCATCGTTCCCGGCGGCTCTGCATGAATCAGATTTCCTTCTCGTACAGTCTATGTATTTTGTAGATTTCGCCGCCAAGTTTTTTCAGATCGTTCAACATCTGTTCGGTCGTCTCCGCAATCTGGGTACAATCAGCATGACGAAAGCGTTGTCCCTTCGCCAGTGCAGTTTCAGTCAACTCATAGTAGAGTAGGGCGTTTCCTCCGAGTCTCTGATACTCCGGAAGAATTCCCAGTCCGTTGATAATAAGATCCCTCGTTTTCCTGAATTCACGTTTGAGTCGTAACATCGAAATCAATCCGAGCTTTCCTTTTCCCTTTTGCATTGCGCGAGACAGATCCGGGAATGTAAGAAGAAAGCCTACGATTTTTCCGTCATACCGAAGCACTTTCACGAGCTCCGGATCCGATATCGTCACGAGATCCCGCGTCATGTTTTCGATTTCACGTTGTGTCAGCCGATGGGCCTCGTTGAAGCTTCCGAGAATGTTGTTATAGAGGTAACCAACCGTATCGGACAACGATTCCAGCTCCTTCTTTTTAGCGAATTTCACAACCTCGAATCGGCCTCTCTTGATCGTAATCTCTGCAGCTCTTCGGATTTTTTCCGGAATCTGGAACTCCTGCGGTTTTAATCGTGCCGAGTAATAGTCCTTTCTTTTTTTGAATCCGACGCTTTCGAGTAGCTGTGCATAGTACGGATAGTTGTAGTTCATCATTGTCATGGCCGCCCTATACTCGAATCCGTCGATGAGAACGCCTTGTCCGGTTGCGCCGCCGAAAAGCATCGGTCCAATGAGTTTTTTGCATCCTCGCTGCTTTGCCCAATCGGTTGCACGTTCTATGAGTGCTCGAGCAACCTCCGGGTGGTTTCCACAATCAAAGAAATAGAAGTGAGCCGATTCTTCATTGTGTTTTTCGTTGTACAAGGTGTTATGCAAAACGGCAATGCGACCAACCGTTTCTCTCTCTGTTTTAGCGAGGAAAAAATCCGCGTCGGAATGATCGAAATACGGATGGGTTTTGTCTATCAGTCGAATCATCTCGGCATCAAACCACGGAACCCATTGTTCGCAACCACGGTATAGCCGGTGTACGTACCGGATAAACTCCTTTCTTAGACTCTTGTCTTTGCTTTGCGGTGAATTCGGGATCCGTTCAATGTGAAGACTTGCGTACTTTCCTGCGTTGATTTTTGTTGAGCTCATTGCTGATCCTCTTTGATGTGTTTGCATCTGCTATACGCCTTTGAGCTTCTTTATCGACTCCCGCTTACTGAGTGCCGGTAGTGGCTGATTTTTCACGAGCTCCATCACTCGCGACGCGTCGGTTTTCCCATACTCACGCAATGCCCAGCCGATAGCTTTCTGGATAAAGAACTCCTCGCTATCCGAGAACTGACATACGAGATCGGCCAACAGATCAAAGTCAGTATTCTCTTTATACCGGTTTTGAAACAGAAGCGCGGTTCGATTGAGCCAAATGTTATCAGTATTTCGCCATCGTGAATCATACCGGTCACGCAAATCAGGAAATCGGAGAAAGTGCGGCCCGACGAGTTTTTGCGCTACCATGTCCACGGTATCCCACCACGATTTGTGTATGATTATGTACTCATATACGGACACACACTTTTGTTCCGCTTTGTGCTGGTGGTGATAGAGAAGATCGAGCGCCGAATACTGGTATTCCCGCTCCGGTAGAGACCAGAGCCTTATTACTACCGTTTCAATTTGATCGGTACCGGGGCGTCCATGCCCGTTGAGAAACTGCTTGAAGAGTGCCGACCGAAACGGTTTTTGTATTCCGAAAAAAGAAAATCGGTCCTGCATATATGCCTGCATCTGAGCGGCTTTTTCCGGGTCTCTGTTCGCCTCGAAGAGCTTTGAAAGGGGGGCCAGATATTCCTGCACCGGATCACGGGGAACGTTCATTATACACCCCGAAGAAGTCTCAGTATTTTGTTCACGATCGCGGAAGTCCGGTCCCACATTCGCGCCGGGGCGGGGAATACGAGTGCAGCAGCGGCGGCACGGCCGGATTCTCGGGCATCTGCATTGATAAGAGAATCCACTATGGTATCAGCCTAAACCCCTCGTACCGACCCGTCAAGTTAAAGAATAAATCAATCGTTTTCGGAATGTTGGTTCAGCAGGGATTCGCGGAACAGATGCTCATTGCGATACAGCATCTCCGGTTCATAATCGTACGCCTCTTTGAGGTTTTCATCGGTCAGTACTTCATCGGGGGGGCCGATCATGGTTTTCCCGTTTGTATACAAAAGGAGTATGCGATCTGCGTATTTTTTTGTAAGCGAAAGCTCATGGAGCGAATAATACACGGGTATATCGTTATCGTGTGAATACGATGTAATAAAATCGAGCGCTCTCTCTTTCTGGTATGGCTCGAGCGCAAAAATCGGCTCATCCATCATAATGATTTGTGATCCATACAACAGGCTGAATGCGAGGATCGCACGCTGCATCTGCCCCTTACTCATGTGCTGAAGCTTGAGATTTTGTATCTCTTCGAGCTCGAAAATCTTGAGTAACTCTCTTATAAAACTCGGTCGTTTGGACGGATGGAAACCCGACTCGAACACGTAGCGCATCAAATCGCCGACGGGATGATCCGTCTCGAATTCCATGTTCTGATAAACGAAAGAGGCTATTCTGTTCCGCTCCTCCTCTTCCTCGATCTTTCGGGTATCGGTGCCGAGAAGCTCAACGCTACCCTCATCCGGTGGAATCCGACCTGCCGATAGAAGCATCAGCGTAGATTTTCCCGTGGCGTTTTGTCCGACGAGCGATAATACGCCTCTCGGTAGATCGAGCGTCAGATCCGAAAAGACAGGATTCTCGCTGTCCGGATATGAAAATGTGACGTTCTTGAGTTTGACTGCGGGATTATTCATTGTTTCGTATTTCTTCTTCGCTTATTCCGAATTTTTCCCTGTATTCCGGAATGGTTATCATTGGAGGTCGTTCGAGCTCCATTATCTCTATGTCAACCATCTGATAGTCACGTTCGTGCGCCTGGAACTGCCTGAGTACGTGTTCCATATAAGGAAGATCGCCTATCCGGCCGAGATCTTTGAGTCTGGTGAAAAATGTTTGCATGATGCCGAACGACATCTTCCCGAGATCACGGGTGGGTTGATTCCTGTGCACGCGCTGATCGAGATCGGTTTGGGCAAACGACTCGAGCCCATATGCGTTGTACACATCGATGAGGTGTGCTGTTTCAACACCATATCCGATTGGAAACGGAATTCGCTCCAGCACCTCTCGTCTGACCGCGTACTCTCCGGAAAGCGGCTGGATAACCGCAGAAAGGTCCGGAAAAAAGAGAGAAAACAGCGGGCGGACGAGTATTTCGGTCACCCTTCCGCCACCGGAAGGCCTGACCCCGCCGGAAAACGCCAGCGGTCTATCATAGAATGCTTTCGTATACTTTATCTCATCGCGATGAACCAGCGGAGCAACGAGTCCGTACACAAATCTCGGATGGATATTCTTGATATCGGCATCGATATAGACGATTATCTCTCCGTCCAACTGATAAATCGCCTTCCAGAGATTTTCGCCTTTCCCCTTACGCTGCTCGAGCTCAGGGAGAATCTCGGAAGCTTGATATACAACGGCGCCGAACGACTCGGCGATTTCTCTCGTCCGATCGTCCGACCCTGAATCGATAACCGCAACCTCGTCGAGAAGCGGATATCGCTGCACGAGCTCGCTTCGAAAAAGGATGATCTCTTTGCCGATCGTTTTTTCTTCATTCAGTGTCGGGATACAAAGCGAGATCCGGAGATCCTTTTTTTCTTTCTCTCTGACGAGTTTTTTGAGATCCCAGAAGTCCGAGTGATGATAAGTGTTATTTTTTAGCCAATTATTCAGGTTCATCGCAATAATCCTTATCAATCGCCAACAGCAATCCAAGTAATTGAGCGACACCTTTGAAAAGCGGATCAATTACGATCGATTCTCCCCGTTCATTCATGTTTTCCTCGTCGGTCAATCCGATCGTGAGGGCCGGTATGTGTTTGTCGATAAACGCCGAGAGCTCGGATGTGCTCGGGGAAATACGCGGTTTGATGTGTAACCTGCGCATGATTTCACGTGCATGCGTCGCCAGTGGATGGCTGAACGGTATCCCCCCCGGTCTCCGCTGTGCGAATACGTCGAATGTCACCTCCGCACCCGTGTTGGACGAAACCTCGGCAACGATAAACTCTATCTGGTCGCGAAGATTACGCACCATCTCGTCCGATTCGCTTCTGATCTCGAATCGAAGAACCGCGGTTTTTGCCAGCTTGTCGAATGCGGTACCGCCTTCGATCGATCCGAGTACGACGCTCGTGCGCGGACGGCGGGGAAGCGGTATTTCGAGAATTCTGTTTATCACTTCGTTGATAACGACGATCGAACCAACGGCACCGAACTGCGACCAGTCGTACTCCTCAGGGACGGTGTACGAGATCTCACAACGCATCATTCCTATAGATGAATAGCTGATCCGCCCGAGTTTGACACCTTCGATGCAGACACCGTGAGAGAGCGGGATGTTGGTGTTGTCCAAAAAGAAACGGAGCCCTTCGATATTCCCCCGGCCGAGGCTTCTGGCGGATCCCATTAACATCAGATCGCTATTGAGCCGGATTCCGAGGTGATCCATTACGAGTGGCAATGTCGTCAGCGTTGCAAGTCCGAGCCCGTTGTCACCAACGCCGGGACCGACAACATGATCGGTTTCCACCGTTACCGCGTGATCGACGGAGGAGTCGAAGTTCGTGTCGAGATGTGCGACAGCTACGATGGTCTTTTCTCCGTCGTTTCCCGGCAAAATTCCCAGTGCGTTTCCCACCTCATCCGTGGAGCAGTTGTGAAGTCCGTACTCCGTAAACCTGTTGATCAGGAACTCCATGCGTCGTTGCTCGTGAAACGTCGGCGCCGGAATCTCACTGATCATAGCCAGATTTGCCAGAAAAGTTTCTTTTAGATCGTACAGTTTACGCTCGCAGTCCGGCAGCGTCTCGAGCATCTTTTCGAATCCTGGTTCCATGTGTCTGCCATAGTACCGTGGAAACACCCCTGAGTTCAACTCACCTCAGGAATTCGCATTATGAACCGTTGGTACGGTTTCTCACTACCATCCCTCTGTTTTTGGTGCCTTTCCTCATCGGTCATAATGCGAATTCCTTGCGCCGCCGGCGAAATCCGGCGTTGGCAGTTCTCATTTTGCCCAATTATGTAACAGGTAGAACATGTTTTCGATGTCCCGAATTTGCCACAGAGCAAAGAATTACACGACAATACGGGTAAACTCGTTAATTGACGGCATTGGAAATGCCTGGTACCATATCGTTACTACATCATCAGGAGAAATTAATGGCAGACTTAAAGGCTAATTATCTCGGATTGCAGTTGAGCAATCCTATTGTTGCAGGCGCATCGGCGCTGACTTCAAATATGCAGACGATAAAGCGAATAGCCGACGCGGGAGCAGGTGCGCTTGTTATTGCGTCTTTGTTTGAAGAGCAGGTTCAGCTCAGTGAGTATCAGCACGAAGAGGACTTGCATGCAAACGACAATCTCTACGCGGAGATGACGAATATGTTTCCGGATGTCGGCCACGCCGGTTCGGAAGAGCATCTAATGTGGGTTCGAAGGGCGAAGGAAGCGGTGGATATTCCGGTAATTGCGAGCTTGAACGCTGTTAATCACGAGACGTGGATAACATATGCGGAGAAGCTTCAGGATACCGGAGTTGATGCGTTGGAGCTCAACTTTTATTCGTTACCACTCGACTTCGATGCATCCGCCGCCGATGTTGAGGAGGAGCAGCTCGAGATACTCGAGGACATTCGAAAGAAAATAAAAGTGCCGATTTCGGTAAAATTGAGCTCCTTCTATACAAGCCCGTTGAATTTCATCAAGCGTCTCGATGATATAGGCGTCAATGGCTTTGTTCTCTTCAACCGATTGTTCCAGCCGAAGATCAACGTGGAACGTGAATCAAACGATCTGTCATTCAATTTGAGCAATCCGAACGATCATCGGTTGGCGTTGCGATTCGCTGGAATTTTAAGCGGACGGATCAAGGGCGACATTTGTGCAAGTAACGGAATTCATAGCGCGCAGCAGATTGCTGAAGTATTACTCGCCGGTGCCGATGTCGTGCAGGTTGTAAGCACACTATTCAGAAACAAAATCGAGTATATCAGTGTGCTGCGTGAAGAGCTCGAGGCATGGATGGATCAGAAAGGCTATGCAGATATCGATGCATTTCGCGGCAAGTTGAGTCAGGCGAACAATTCCGATCCGTGGGCGTATACGAGGGCAAAGTACGTAAAAGTTCTCAGAACCCCGGGTCAATACATGGTCAAGTAGCTTCCTTTCGTTGATAAACCTTCCACATTGTGTGGATCAGGTTGTCAATGTCGCTACGGGTTGCTTCCCAACCAAGAAGCTTTCCGGCGAGCTTGGACGACGCAACGAGCTCCGCCGGGTCTCCCGGACGACGAGCGATTACCTCGGACGGAATCGCTCGTCCCGTCACTTTGCGCGCTATCTGAAGCGCTTCGTTTACGCTTACGCCTTCTTCGCTTCCGAGGTTTACGGTCAAGCTCCTATCTTCTGCTAATACCGTTTGAAGCGCCCTGTGGTGCGCATCAGCCAGATCCGAGACATGGATATAATCCCGAACACCGGTGCCGTCGCGTGTTTCGTAATCATTTCCGAAAATCGATAGTTTTTCTCTGACGCCGATCGCCGTTTCCATAATAACCGGAAGGAGATTCGCCGGATTCTCCTCTAATCCACGGATCCTCCCGTCGGCATCGTATCCCGCGGCGTTGAAATATCGAAGCGCGACGAATCTCATTCCTTTGAGCTCGTCGTACCATGAGAGAATACGTTCGATTTCGAGCTTCGTAAAACCGTAGAAATTCACGGGTTGCGTCGGATGTTTTTCGTCGACAGGCAGATATTCGGGATTTCCGTAAACCGCGGCGGAGGATGAAAAAACAAAGGTCTTTACTTCGTGTCGACACATCGAATTGAGAATGTTGATCGTCCCGGCTATATTGTTTTCCGCGTACATCTCCGGTTTTATCATCGATTCGCCGGCGGCCTTGAAAGCGGCGAGATGGATAACCGCATCGACCCCTTCGGCCATCGCCATATCGAGCTTCGCCTTGTCGAGTATATCACCCTGAACAAATCGGGCGTCTTCAAAGAGATTCTCCGTTTTTCCCGTGGACAGATTGTCGAATACGACAACCGTTTCCCCGCTATCGAGAAGTACACGTGTTACATGGCTGCCGATATAACCGGCGCCACCGATGACCAGGATCGTCATTTGTTACCACCTTGTGTTTTTCATAATTCTCGGCGCAATGGGGGCAAAATAAAAGCCACCCGCCAAAACGACGGGTGGCTCGATTAGTTGCGGTTAGCTAACTATTCAGCTTTTACCGAGAAGTTGCTGAAATCGATCGGGCCGCCGAGGGCGCGGAATGAAATTCCGCTTCCCGACTGGATCGGATTCGCAACATCGTATGAGAGGCGCTGCGTACCGTTAACTGATACGTTGATCGTGCCGCTCGTTCGGTTATAGAGAATTTCGATGTCGTTGTCACCCGCGATAGAATCGGGGATCGTAACGCTGGTCAGCTGTCGCATATCGACGTCACTGTACGAACGGTAAATCTGCAGCCGTGTGCGGTTGTCGCCGTAGTACGTTGCGTCGCGAGTGAGCCATACGAGATAGGAGTTACCAAATCCGTATGTTTGTCGGCTCTGGACGCCGGATGCAAAGAAGTGGAGCCCGTATCCTACCCACTGGGCATCGGGGCCATTCGCGGTGAAGGAGTAGAGCGTATTGTTACTTCTCTGATTCAGCTGAACCTGGTACTTGGCAAAGAGCACACCGGCTTGTGCCTGTGTCGCCGTTCCCCCGCTTGCGTCCCAGTTTCCGAGATCCGCGCTACCGCGTTCCACGCTGGTAAGCACTGTTCTCGTCGGACGTTCGGTCGGCATTTCTTCGGTGACCGGCTCTTCCTCTTCTACAGGTTCCTGACCCGCGTCCTGGAGTTGCCGTTCGAGCGAAGCGATTCGCGAACGATACTGGTTCTCGAGCTCCTGTCGGAGATCAGCCATTTCGGCTTCGTATCTCTCTTCGGTTGCCTCGAGCTCTTCCTGGTAGTTTTCTTCCGCTTCGCGCAGCTGATTACGCAGCGATGCGACTTCAGCTTGCAGACTCTGCGGTTTTGCCGTGGACCAGTAGCTGGTAACCTTCAGGGTGTGTTCGCCGTCGTACTTCATTCTTCCCGCATACCCGGATCCACCGAGAATCAGGTCTGAAACAACGATGGTATCTTCAGCAACCGTGCGCAGTTTCGCACGACCGAGCTCATACGTATCACGCAGGAGCTTCTCATCGTCGAAGTACGGACCGTACACGATTGCTCCGTCGGAACCGTTGTATTTGAGAAGTACCGACATGCGGTCACCCGCATAGTGGATATTTCGAACGTAAATAGTTTCGGGTCCGGCTATCGACATCTGAGCGCTCGAAAGATCGAGCATGCCCACGTCGATCAGCGAAGGAT
>CAYLZA010000039.1:0-10414 GCA_964387575.1 uncultured Spirochaetales bacterium
CTCTTCTTCCACGGTTCCCAACGGCGTTTCGATCCGGGTATGAAAACTTCGGTTCTCAGTCCACGTATCGATCCGTACTTCCGGATCATCGCTGTAGAGATCATAAAACCTCCCCATTTCGATATATGCGACGGCACCGATTTTCGTATGAAGATCTACCAGCTCTTTTTCTACGCGCTGTATACCGGTCAGATCGAACGGGACCTGATAGTTTTTCTTGTACCAATGGGACAAATCAAGCAGTAACGGAACCTTGTCCGGCGTTTTACCTTCAAAGACGGCCAGCACTCGTTGTCTCGGGGTCATCTCGGTCGGATCATTCATAGCAGAAGAGAATAAGCCAAAGAAAAATATATGTCGACAACGCTATGTCACGCATTTATACTGATCCGACACTATGGACGGTCATGTGCATGAGGAGTTCAACACCTATTTCGACTTCGACTATCATCCACTCGAGAATGCAGCTTCGGTGGAGGACGTAAAAGCTCATGATTGGCCTGATCTCGAATGGTGGGGCTATACCGCCGTGCCCGGCATGATTGAAGAAATAAACCAAAACGGACCACGGTCGATTCTCTTTTTTTCCGGAGGCACGTTCGAAACTCCCTGGTATATCCGGGGCATGGAAACCTTTTTGTCGGATCTCTATATTCATCCGGATATCGCCGACGAAATATGCACGAAGGTAGGCGACTACTATCAGGCCCGGGCATATCGACTCCTCGACGCTGCAGGAGAGCAGATCGACATTATCGGTTCCGGTGGGGATATAGGGACCCAGCGGGGAATGATGATAGCCCCGGAAAACCTGGTAGCCTTATTCAAAGCCGTGCGCGACTATCCAAACAAAAAATAGAGAAACTGATAAGCACAAGGAGATTTAATGGAACCCGAAACGAAACCACTGGTCGAGTCAAAAGAGATACGGATTGCGATGCTCGGATTAACACCGGGCAACGGCCATCCTTATTCATGGAGTGCTATGTTCAACGGCTACGACGAAAAAGCGATGAAAGCGGAATGCCCGTATGCTGCGATACCCGACTATCTCGGCAGACAACCAAAGAAGACGCTGACGATACCGGATGCGAATGTCACTCACATTTGCTGTACAGGAGAGGGAGAGTTCAGCGCCGACAGCGTCGCCCGTTGTTCGCTCATTCCCAATATCGTAGACAAACCTGAGGAGGTCATAGGAGAAGTCGATGCCGTTATCATCGCCACCGATATCGGCTCCGAGCACGTTGAACGTGCCACTCCTTTTGTTGAAGCGGGGATTCCGCTCTTCGTCGACAAACCGATGGTGGACAATCCCGACGATTTGCGGACATTCAACCGGTGGATTGAAGAAGGGAAACCGATACTGAGCTCGAGCTCCATGCGTTATACAAAGGAATTTCTCCCCTACCGCACATCAACCCGTAATCTGGGAGAGCTTCGATATATAAGCATCACTACCGCCAAGAAATGGGAAACATACGGGATACATGCTCTCGAAGCCATCTACCCAATCCTGGGACCGGGTTTCATCTCGGCACGAAACACCGGATCATACGATCGGAATATCGTTCACATCAAGCATTCGCGGGGTGCGGATATCGTGGTCGTTGCAACCAGGGATATGTTCGGCGGATTCGGTTTGTTGACACTCGCGGGAACCAAAGACTCGGATCAGCTTCGCCCCAAAGACAGCTTCTATTCGTTCAAAACACAGCTCGAGTCATTCGTCTCATATCTCCGTACGGGACGCCGACCGTTTCCCTACAGCGAGACCGAAGAGCTCATGCGGCTGGTGATAGCGGGGATCCGGAGCCGCGAACGGGACGGGGGAGAGGTGCTCTTGAGCGATATCCTGTAAATATCACGATCGAACGGAGGTAACAATGAATGTAACGGAGATGCTCTCACTCAAAGGAAAGACGGCGCTGGTGACCGGAGGTGCGGGCAAATACGGACAGCATATTGTAGAAGCTCTCGCCGAAGCAGGGGCCGAAACCTATATTGCGTCACGAAATCTCGATGCCCTTCATACAGTTGCCGAAGAGCATCAAAAGCTGGGGCATAACGTGCAGGCCCTCGAGCTCGACCTCGGCGATGAGCAGTCGATACTCGATGTCAGGGATACGATCATCGATAAAAGCGGACGAATAGATGTGCTCGTCAACAACTCTGTTGCGCGGGTTATGACCAAGGGGTGGGACGATGACCCGGAGAAATTCGACGAAAGCATGCATATCAATGCAACCGGGCTTTTTGTAATAACCCGAGCCGTCGGTGAGGCGATGATAAAGCAGAAATCAGGATCCATTATCAACATAGGTTCGATGATGGGAATCGTCGGGATAGAGAATCATAATTACGATGGAACCTCCATGGGCGGATGGCCCGCCGATTATTTCTTTCACAAGGGAGGAATGATCAATTTCACCAGGTTCTGTGGAAGCTATTTCGGCAGATACAATATACGCGTCAACTGCATCTCACCGGGAGGATTTCAGACGCCGGATATGGATGAACGATTTGTCAAACAGTACAGTGAACGAACCCAACTCGGTAGAATGGCCAACAACACCGACATTAAAGGAATCGTCGTTCTACTCGCCTCCGATGCGTCCGCCTATATCACCGGTACCAATATTCCTCTCGATGGAGGATATACCGCAAAATAATAACGAAATCCAATATAGGCATTTGCGATGTCACCATCTCAAGTCGTGCAAACACGGCTGGTTGTGTTATTGCATAGTATGACATTATGGCATCGCAAAAACCTGTAACGCAACGCAGCTCGGAATAACTCAAAATATAGTTTATTATATATCGTACAAGGAGCAGCAATGTTTGACCTTTCAGGAAAAGTCGCGTTAGTAGCAGGAGGAGCCGGCTACCTCGCATTTCCCGTATGCAAGGGCCTTCTCGAACAAGGCGCAAAAGTGGTCATTGCCGACAAAGCCGACGAAAAGCTGGATGCTTCACTACATGAGCTCGAGAAAAGGTTTCCCAGGGAGACATACCACGGAATACCGTGCGACATTCGTATCGAGGAATCGATTAACGAGGTGATATCGAAAACCGTCGAACAATTCGAATCGCTTTCAATTCTGATAAATGCGACGGCCGGATCTGCGAAAAAACAGTTCGACGAGCTGACCGCCGAAGATTTCGATACCGCGAATCATATGAATATAACCAGTTCTTTTCTCCTTGCGAGAGCTGCGGCAAACACCATGTCGAACGGTGGTAGCATCATCATGTATACCTCGATGTATGGAATGATCGCACCCAATCCGGGAGATTATCCTGACGACCTGTCTCCAAATCCCGTCGAATACGGTGTGGGAAAGGCGGCTATCATACAGATGGTAAAATATCTTGCCGCACATTACGCAGCCGACGATATACGTGTAAACGCCCTTTGCCCGGGCGCATTCCCGTGGAAAACGAATCACGCGAACAACGCAAAACTCATCGAAAACCTGTCGCTAAAGAGCATGCTCGGCCGAGTCGGGAAACGGGACGAAACCGTCGGTGCCGCAGTGCTGCTGGCCTCCGACGAAGCTTCCTTTATTACGGGACAGGTCCTGGTCGTCGACGGCGGAATTACCTCGTGGTAGCGATCCTCCGGCGCCCCAAGCGTGGGTTGCAATCTTTTTTCCTCTGTTCGCGAACTCGGAAGCTATTCCCATAAACTCGTCCAATCCTCCGACAAATGAAGCGTCCGGTTGCGCTATATCGAATGCTTCCTTTTCGAGGAATGGAATCCAATCGGAAAACACCGTGAGACACTCACCGCCGGCAATCGGTACTGAGGTGTTCCTGCACAGATCTGAGTATCCGGATATGTCGTTGTAGTGAAGCGGCTCCTCGAAGAAGAAGAGATCATACTCCTCGACCGCGTTCATCACGGCTTTGGCATCTTCGAACTGCCAAGTCCGGTGCGGACTGTTCGACATATGTCCGTCGAGCATAACGTAGCACTCGTCTCCAGCGTGCCGGCGAACGTAATCCATTTTTGCCGCTTCGAATTCCGCTGTCTCGATTGCATTATCGGGCATGGTCCGGCCGCCGTTTTCCATAAGCGCTCCGACACCGAGCTTGAATCCCTTGAATCCGAGAGAAAGATAGTATTCTATTTTCTTTCCCAGGACATCGTATGGATAGTTGCTCGGACCACCAGTGGCATAGCAAAGAAGCGAATCGTGTTTGCTCCCGCCGAGAAGCTAATAGACCGGAGCTCTCGCCTGCTCCCACCAATCCCGTGTCCGTCGATATTCGTACGATCGATACGCTTCGTCGTTTTCTCGATGCACTCAGAAACGGATCGTTCGTACATGGTCCGGTGAGGAGAAACGTTTCGACATCGGTGATTTTCATAGACTCCTCGCTATCCTCCGCGTCGCATATTGGTAGCTCGAGGGTAAGCTTTATGGAGCATGCGGACAACCCGGTGGCCGCTGATCGCGGCGCAGCGCCGCGATCAGCGGCGGCTCACTGCGGGCCGTGGCTCCGTGCTTGAACCGAACAATGCAAATCGATAGTATCAAGAGATGTCCTCATACATCAAATCCTCGGTACTCAGGCGATTTGCGCGGTACTACCGTCCACACGCCAAGCTCTTCACGCTTGATCTTACCTGTGCGTTGATGATGGCCTCACTCGAGCTGCTGTTCCCGATACTGACACGGTATATGGTTCAGGAGGTAATTCCTGCACGAAACTCACAGTTGCTCGTAAAGCTCATCATCGGTCTGGTACTGCTCTATGCCCTGGTTGCGGTTTTTCAATATATCATTAATTACTGGGGGCACGTCGTCGGTATCCGCATGGAGGCGGATATGAGACGCGACATATTTTCGCATCTTCAGCGGCTTTCGTTCAGGTTTTACGATAAGAACCGCACCGGAAGCCTGATGTCGAGAGTCGTAAACGATTTGAACGACATCACCGAGCTTGCGCATCACGGCCCGGAAGATCTGTTCCTCTCCACGATAATGCTTTCCGGCTCGATCCTCGTTCTCGCGTCGATCGAGTGGCGGCTCGCGCTCGCAATGTGCGCACTGTTACCGGCGATGATTTGGTTCGGCATATCAAAACGGGGCAACATGTCGCGCGCATTCCGTGAGGTACGCGAAAAAATCGCCGACGTGAATGCGGGTCTTGAGAACAGTATATCAGGAACGCGGGTGGTACAGGCGTTTACCAACGAGGATCACGAGATAGGTAAATTCCATCAATCGAACACACGTTTCAAAGAAGCGAAGTATTTCGCATATCGCCACATGGCGGTTTTTATGACCGGGCTCGATTTTATGTCCCGACTGCTCTACGTAGTTGTTGTCGGTTTCGGCGGTTACCTGATCTATTCCGGCAATATCGATGTCGGCGATTTGCTCGCATTTCTCCTCTACATAGGGCTCGTGCTGCAGCCGATCCGCAGACTCACCAACTTTACCCAACAGTTCGAGCGCGGGATGTCGGGATTCCGCCGTTTTTGTGAGATTATGGATGAAACCCCCGATATCCGCGAAGCACCCGACGCAATCGAGCTCGACAAGACTGAGGGAGAGATCGTGTTCGAAAACGTCACGTTCTCATATGACAATGATGAGCATGTGCTCAAGAATATCGATTTCACCGTCACACCCGGGAGCACGCTCGCGCTCGTCGGTCCCTCCGGTGCCGGGAAGACGACCTTGTGCAATCTCATCCCCCGCTTTTACGATGTCGATGACGGCGCCATACTCATAGATGGAAAAGACATCCGGACACTTACCGTCGAATCGCTCCGGAAAAATATCGGTATCGTACAGCAGGATGTGTTTCTCTTTACCGGCACCATCCGCGACAATATCCTCTACGGAAACGTCGAGGCCGACGACGAATCGATCAGAGAAGCGGCTCGTCGCGCGGATATCGACGAATTCGTATCGACGCTCTATGACGGGTACGATACCTACGTCGGCGAAAAAGGCGTTCGACTTTCGGGAGGCCAGAAACAGCGGCTTGCCATCGCACGGGCGTTTCTCAAGAACCCCCCGATCCTTCTGCTCGATGAAGCCACCTCTTCGCTCGACAATGAGACCGAAATACGCATACAGGCTGCACTCGCGGAGCTCTCCAGGGATAGAACGACCATCGTCATTGCCCACCGGCTGTCTACGATACGAAACGCAGACGAGATAATCGTCCTGACCGACAGCGGAATTATCGAACAGGGGACTCACGATATGCTTATGAAAAATAACGGTCTATACCGATCGCTCTACGAATCGCAGTTTCACCCGGCGAACCGGTGAGATCAGGCGCCGCCGGGTGACGGCTATTCCCGGATGAACTTATAACCGTGGCCTCTGAGTGTGATCAGGTGTTTCGGACTCTGCTTCTCCCCGAGCTTCTGCCGAAGCGTGGAAACATGGACATCAACCGTGCGGGTCGTCGTCTCGGTTTCATATCCCCATACTTCGTCGAGCAGTTCATTGCGACTCACCACGCGCTCGGCGTTTTCCGCGAAAAACTTCAGCAACCGGTATTCCTGTGAGCTCAACCAGATCTTCTTATCGCCCTTTATTAGCTCGTGTCCCGACGTATCTAGAACGAACTCGCCGAATCGATATCTCATTCCGGCATTGTGGGTACTGTCTTTCGGCAGCCGGGCGCGCCGAAGCAGCGCCTCCACCCGCGCAATGAGAACCTGCATCTCAAACGGTTTGCACAGATAATCATCACCACCGAAACGAAGCCCAACAACCGTATCGAGCGGTGTATTTCGAGCCGTTAGCATGAGTATCGGTATATGAATCGAAGCGGCGCGTATATTCTGACAGATTTGAAATCCATCGCGCCCCGGCAACATAATATCGAGTATAATCAGATCAAACGGTCGAGATCGAATTGTTTCTTCGGCTTTAATTCCGTTTCCCTCGATTGCGACCATGTATCCTTCGTTCTCCAATCTGTCCTCAAGCGCAACCTGCAAACCCCGTTCGTCTTCAACGACGAGAATTCGTTCATTCATCGACAGAGCTCCTCCCGGAGGGTAAATAGACGGTGCAACGTGTCCCGTTCCGTTCAAAAGCGTTGTTTTCATCGGCGTATGGGCTTTCGATGTGAATCGTTCCACCGAGCATCTCGACCACGCGGCGTACGATGTAAAGCCCCAATCCGCTTCCCGGAATCTGATTTCGCACGCTGCGTTCACCCCTGTAAAACGCCGTAAACACTTTTCCGATTTCTTTGGAGGCTATTCCCGGTCCATCGTCTTCAACAACCAGATTCACGCCGTTGGCTCCATTGGACCGATTCGATTCGATTATGTTTACGCGTATTTGAGCACGTGTATCGTCATTGCCAGCTCCATGCCTTACCGCATTAACAAGCAGATTCTCAACGACGAGTCGGACTGCAGTCGGATCGCTTTTTACTGTAAACCGCCGATTATCTCCCATGCGTACGATATCGACTTCGCTTTCTTCTGCCGTCGGGGAAAGCGATCGAATCACTTCATCGACGATCGTCTCCAACGCTACTTCTACGTACTCGAATCGTTCTTTTGTTCCGCTGTTCATCTCGGCGGTAAGCAATATACTGTCCACCATACGTCCGAGCCTGCTCGCATGGTTTCGGATGAGCGCGCCATACTCGATCATCCGGGCGCGATCCTTCACGACCCCATCGGCAATATTCTCCGAAATCGAACGTACAACCGAAATCGGTGTTCGGAGCTCGTGGCTCATAGATGCAACAAACTCTCGTTCTCGTGAACGTAGTTTTTCCTCTCGTGCGTACATTCTATAGAGGAGAAGTAATGCGGCGGTTATCAATATACTGAAGCCGAGACTCATACCGAGATTGACATAACGTCTTCGTTCAATGAGTGTATTCACCGATTCCCCCGGATAATACGCGCTTATATAGCTTTTCAGATCGGATCCCGACTCCGATACGAAATCGTCGGACTCATTTTCGTCGCCGAAAGTCCGTTTGTACCAGAAACGCAAAACGATATTTTGCGGCAGATCCAATGTACGTTCGCTTCTTTCTCCGCGAGGTTTGATTTGCGGTTGAGGTGAAACGGGCCGCAAAAAAAGAGGAATATTCATCTCGGGAACTCTCGCGTCGAGTCCGGTATCGGACGAGAAAAGAATTTCGCCGCTATGGATCACTCGATACGGATACTCCGGCGCGAACTGCGCCATATTTGAGGGAAGCACTTCGGTATAGAGAACATCCAGATTCACGTCGATGATGATACGCCCTATCCGGTCATTTTTTCTTCCTGGTTCCAGCGAAAGAATATCGAGCATGATCATTCCACTCGTTTTGAAGGTATGTTCGTTATATCGCCCCAGCGGCTGCGCCTCCGGCTCACTATGCTGACGAATCAAATCGACTATCTCCTCGGGAATCGTATCGATAATGAATTGTCGTTCCGATGACGAATACCGATATGGTTCGTTACTTTCATCCTCTCCGACAACAAATACGTTCTCGAGTAGCTCCGGTTTGTTCGCGTGCTCGCTCCAGAAACGAATCGATTCCGCGACTTCGTTGAGATACGTCTCCAGGTCATCTCGGTAACGGAGAACAATAATCGAAATGAGCGCGCGAAACTCATCCGTGCTCCGAATAACCGCTTGCGATACGTTGTCGTATAGACGTGTCTCCATTTGCTTTCTTTCGGCTCGAACGGAATCATTTATCCAGCGTATCTGGAAGACACTCAAGACAAACGTGAGTGATATCAATGCAACAGCCCCGGAAATCATCACGATTCGCCAGGTCGATCTGCGTTTAATCACGGCTTTATTGTACTATCGATTTTCAAAATGAACACGGTTTAACGACCGGATAATCATCGGCTTTTACACACTTTACATTCCTTTTACGTTTCGTTAACCACAATCGCCGATGTCCGGGATAGCTTAGTGTCGGAGGATTCAACATGGCTGATTCAGAGAGATCGATCGTTCGGGAGAAAAACGTTCGCCCCTATGTTTCTCCGCAGCAGAAAAAACAACGCAGGATAACGATCGGTATTATACTTATTCTGGCAGGGGTGGCAGCCGGGGCATATTTCTTTCTCAATCCAACCGAGGAAACCTATACACTGAAAACCTATGATTCCGCCGCAGTTACTACCGGCAGTCTCGAAGAGACGGAACAAGCCTCGGGATCGGTCACAATAATCAATCAGATAGAGGTGTTGAGTCCCGAAGAGGGAACCGTTGCCGCTCTTTATGTACGCGAGGGAGAAGCGGTTAATGCAGGTGAGATCGTTGCGAAAATAGATGTACCTGATCTCGAGGAATCGCTCGACGACATGCTCGCCGATTATGAAACAGCGCAGCTCAATCTAAAAAAAGTTAAGGAACAGAACAGAATAACGAACGCCCGAGCGCGAAGGAATATCGAGAATCTTCGCAAGAGTATCGGAGAAGCTGAAACCGAACGGGCAAAAACTGCAAAGCTCGTAAATATCGGCTCGGCTCCGCAAAGCGATCTGGACAAGGCGGAAGATAATGTAGCCGAGCTCACCAGTCAGCTGGAAGAGGCTGAAATTCAACTCGAAGAAGACATAACGCTGCAGAACCTCGACATCGAAATACGCGAAGCGGATCTCGAGCGAAGTAGAAAAGAGATCGACCGACTGGAGAAACGAATCGCCGCCGCTTCGATAGCAAGTCCGATGAGAGGTGAAATTCTCGAGCTTTCATCAAAGCTGGAAGTCCAGGGCACGATTATTTCCAAAAATGAAACGCTGATGATCGTCGCTGATCCGGAGTCTGCGGTCGTAGATCTGGAGCTGCTCGAACAGTACGCGGATGTCGTTCAAGTCGGATCACCGGTAGATCTTACGATCAGTGATGAATCGATGGTGGGAGAAGTCGAGCAGATCGGTAAGGTGGCGCAAGCTTCGAATGACGGGCTCGGCGCAACGGTTTCGGTACGGGTAAAACCGGTCGATTCGCCGAGTCAGCTTCTCTCGGGTGCAACGGCCGTCGGCACGTTCGTTCTCGGAGTGAATGAGAACACACTTCTATTACCACGTGGCCCCTATCTTACCACAGGCAATCAACGGTACGTCTATCGTATAGACGGTTCGACCGCACATAAGATATCGGTAACATTCGGTACCGTTGAGGGGAATACAATTCAGGTCCTCGCCGGTCTCGAAGAGGGCGACGTAATTATTACAAGCGGTTATCAGAACTACATTGAATATCCAACTATAAAACTGGAAAAAGGAGAAAAATAGCATGATTCGTCTCGAAAACATCGAAAAGAAGTACGATCTCGGGCAACGAAAACTCTCGGCCCTCGACGGCGTATCGCTCGAAATCAAACGTGGAGAATATGTGTCGATAATGGGACCTTCCGGTTCGGGTAAATCGACCTTGCTCAATGTGCTCGG
>CAYLZA010000040.1:0-10381 GCA_964387575.1 uncultured Spirochaetales bacterium
CCGACGGCTCGAACCGCCTTCGGTCGTCCGATTCTCACGGCAATCTCCGCATAGCTTACCGTCGTGCCGGGAGCGATATCACGCAACGCTTTCCACACCTTTTCCTGAAACGCGGTACCCCGGATATCAAGCGGTAGATCGATATCACTACCGGGACTCGCAAAAAGAGATTCTACTTTAGCTACGATTCGGGCAAAATCGCCGCCTCCTTCCTCCACTGTTGCATTCGGAAATTGACGCCGAAGTAATTCAACGGCGTTATGATCGTTCTCGCAAAACTGAACCGCGCAAACACCTTGATCGGCGGCCGCGACAACTATAGGTCCTAAAAAACCGTGAGCGATGCCATATCGAATTATCACTCCTTCGGCTCCTTGGCTAAAGATAGACGGATTCATTCGCTTCGAACGTCCACCAAGCGAAATGAAAAGAGAAGCGTGGGTTTGATCGTAGCTGTTTTTATAATCAAAAACCCGGCTCCAAAACGGCGTTGACATATCCGCCGCGATTCGGACGTTGAAATGGATACACGTAGTAGAGTTGCAGCACGAATCCACCGAGGATGTTGAAGCGCGCTCCGCCGCCGACGCCGGCAACAGGAACCCGTAGATCCGTATCCGTAGCCCACATGAACGCCGGGGGATCGTCGGGAAACCAGGCAAGACCAGCGTCGAAGAATCCGAACAACGTCGTCGGGAGAAACCGGAACGGAAGAAGGCCGAGTTGCTCGGTCCCGAGAAGCGGAAGGCGTAGCTCGGCTTTCGCTGCTACGATCCGCGATCCGAAAATCCGCTGATAATCGGGACAATCGGTGGTCGAATCGCCGCATTCTTCGGTTGTATAGCTTCCCGGATAATATCCACGAACATAGAACGACGATCCGAGATTCAACGGGGCGATCAATCCCTCGGTATCATTCTGCAGATACTGCCCTGAGTGAAAGAGTTGAAACGCTAATCCGACTGGTTTGAAAAACAGATAGTGCCTGTAATCGGCTTTCGCATTGAGAAATGAAAGAGATCCGACCGCAGTATCGATTTCAGCGCGGAATCTGCTGCCCTGTAACGGTCCGGTAAAACCTAAAAATGAATAATCCCCTACAAATGCCAATCCGCCGTTGAAAAGATTGAGAGGATCTTCAGGAGTGACAATTTCGCTCCTCTCAAATATACGTGTTCCGTTCACGATCGCAACCGTCTCCGTCTCCTTCAGAAAGCTGTACCGGGTATATCCGGCTACCGCTTCAAACCGTAGATTTCTCGACAAAGGTAGCTCGCCGAGCAGTTGTCCGTGATCAATGAATACTCTGTTTATTACCTGTTCTCTGACGTCGGCGGTTACCTCCGTTCCGTCACTCAGCGTAACCTGCTCTTCGGAAATCGTTGTCTCAGCGCTCTGATACGGCATATGGGCGGCTGCGAGCCCCCACCCGAGTCTACTCCGACGATTGATGTACACCGCCTCACCACCGATATCGAGAGTCGACCCGCCGAGTTGCAGGAAAGCCGATAACGCGTGATTACCGAGAAGATCGGAAAAGCTGAGATTGACCCTCCCATACACACTGGCCCCGAATCGACTCAGCGAAACGCCGAATCCGGCCTGTCCGACATCGGCCAGCTCTAGGCTCGGACGATACTCCTCGATTTCAAAATCTTCTCCCGTCGCGGGCACTCCCGAATCGTCTCTCAAATACGATGCAACAATCGATGTTTCGAGGCTGTCTCGCGTCAGATGCGCGCCCGGCCGAAGCGCCGTTTCGGCCACCGCTCGAAGGGAATCCCCCGAAGCTCTCCCGGACGAGTCCACACCGGTCACACTCGCGTCGTGCGATTGTGCGTCGCCGGTCGCGGTTTCACGTGCAGCATCGGCGAGCTCGGAGGTCCGAAACCGGTACGATCGTTCGGTAAAAACCGAAAAAACCGCAGTATCGTCATCACCGGCTACCGAGAGCGCCGGCGCCAGATCGGTCATACTACTCACGCCGGTTGCGATATTCGTAAGACGAACTGCACTCCCGCTATCGATATGATATCGAAAGATGTTCGGGACACCGTCCGGATCGGCGACGAAATAGAGAGAATCCCCGACCGAGGAGAAGTGCGGGCTGATATGCGTTTTCGCGCCGGGAAGTGAAATCAGACGCTCCTCATCGGTTTCCATATTTCGGACCGCGAGTTTCATCGCACCGAATGAAAGATCGTCGAGAGAGGTATCGTTGCCGCGATCGGTTACATACACGATCCGTTTACCATCGGGAGAGAAGGCAGGCTGCATAACCGAGTATTCGGAAGAGGTAATCACCGATAACGTCCCGTCACGAAGATCGATCCGAAAAAGCCCGGCCTTCCCGTTCTTCGACGCCGCTACGACAAGGCTCGTTCCATCAGGATTCCACGCGATATGCGAGATTGTTCCTATTTCGTCGAAAAACAGTGTACGGTTGATCTCGAGGTCGGGAATCTTCGCAAGGGCAATACCGTTGTCGCCTTTTCTCTGAATAATAAACGCAAAGCGGTCGTCGGTCGGGGAAAACGCCCCGCTCGAGCCGGTAAACTTGAGCTGATCGAAATGACGATTCGCTCCAAATGTCGAGACGCTACCGAGCACGCGACCGGAATCGAGATCGGCTATGGTCAGGGCAAGGCTGAATACATCACGTTGAGAGAAGAACGCGATATATCGGCCCTCGTTTCCAAGTGAAGGAGAAAGCATTGTTCCGCTTCGATCGGGGAGAACTGACGACCCGACATCTTCCGGTCGTTCACGCCTGCTGAGCTCTGGCTCCGCAACCGCTACGATATCGCGATGCCATCCTTCGGTCAGCTCATCCACCGACACGCCGAGCACCCCTTTGGCCGCTCTTCCGAAACCCATCTGCAGCGTCCTTCGATACAGTGAGGCGATCTTGTCGTCGCCGTATTCGCTTCCGATATATGCCCACACGGCATGTCCGAATCGATAGGGATTATACTTCTGCATATCTGCCGGCGCTCGGATCGACGGGATGTCGTCCCGCAAAACCGCATCCCGGAGCCACATAGCGGTTTGTGCATCATCGGGACCAAGCGTTGCGTATTCGGCGAGTCCTTCCACGAACCAGAGCGGAACATTCGCAGTAAATCCGAGCTTATCCGAAGATCGATCTATCATATCGTAGTGAAACCCGTGCACCAGCTCGTGACCGAGCACATGCTCGTTCTGCGTATTGCTCGGACTCAGGGGCAGCACGATCCGTCCGAGCTTTCCTTCGGTCACACCACCGACTCCCTGAGAAATCAACCCCGGGATCGCATTCGTCTGCTGAAAATCGGTATGGCTCTCGTAGAGAATGACCTGTTGCCGCGCCGAAAGCGAGTGATCGAGAAGCGCCCTTATCCGGATATTCCATCGTTCGAGTAGCCGTGCGCATTTATCGGCCGTTTCTTCGATATTTCCATAGAAGAGAACATCGAAATGCTCTGACTTGAGCATCCGAAAATCAAAGCTCTCGTATCGTACTTTGTTTCTGCCGAAACTCTGACTCATCGCGGCGGCAGAAAAGACGAGTAACAAGGCGAGAACAAAGGGTGCTTTCTTCATACCTTATATGTACGCCTGTTCACCCGGTAATGCAACCACCGGTTGATTTCCCGCCTCGAATGTCGATACTAATTAACACAGGAATAGTACCATGCTGAAATCCGTCAGGCCTGAAGCGGTTGCCAAAGCGTTAGGGCTTATCTTCGGCGAAGAATCGACATATTCGTCGGTAGAACACATGAACGACATAGACGCAGGAGTGTTGAAGTCGGCCTTTAGATCTAAAGCGAAATTTCTGCATCCGGACAGAGCAATGGTTCTCGGATTGAACGAAGGTGAGCTCAATGAGCTGTTCAAGCAGCTACACGTGGCGTATCGTTATCTCAATCGGGTTCTTTCCGAAGGCGATATTCCGGAGCTTCTACGCAAAACACAAGCTGCGGCTTCAATGAGTACTGGTGATGAAGCAAATAGCATACGTACGGGAAGACCCGGCACAACCTACACATCCAAACAAGACGGATCGAGTGTATACGGATTCTCGAAGCGGAGTCGATATTACGCAGGAAAGATACCGAAAAAAGCGCTTCGTTTCGCCCAGTTTCTCTACTATTCGGGGATAATCGATTGGCAGACTATGATCGATGCAATCACCTGGCAGATGAGCGTGCGGCCGCGAATCGGTGAAATAGGCAGATCATATCGGTTCTTCGATTCAGAGAACGTCCGGGATGTCATTATGGCGTCATCCAGCGGAGAGTTTTTCGGAAGCGTGGCGCTGAGACTCGGTCTTATCGATCATTTCAAGCTCAATGTTATGCTTGGCAAACAACGGAAATTGAACCGACCGATCGGCAGATTTTTCGTGGAAAACGGTTTGTTTTCGCCTGCCGAAATCAATACGCTTATCAAACACAATCGTTCGCACAATCTCTGGTGCCGAAGTCGATAGTGGTGAATAAATTACGCCGCAGACTGTTGTGATAGACCGAGAAATCTCCCTTACTGATCCGAAATTTGTGGAAATTACAAAGGCAAAGAGATGATACAGTTCGACAACGTATCGAAGAGCTACAAACAAGTACAGGCGCTCGATTCGGTCTCATTCGAAGTAGAGCCGGGCGAGGTGTTCGGTTATATCGGACCGAACGGTGCAGGTAAAACGACGAGCATAAAAATCCTTACAGGGCTTATCAGAAACTATAATGGATCCGTATATATCAACGGAGATGAGGTGTCGCACAATCGTGAAGAAAGCCTGAAAATAATCGGGTATCTACCGCAAGACGCGGGATTTCAGGAATGGCGGACAGTTGAGCATACGCTGATCACATTTGCGAGGCTTTCCGGACTTCCGGAAGAACAAATCGAATCCGCCGTTGCACATGCGCTCAAAAGCGCGGGTATCGACGCGCACCGAAACAGCCGCATCGTTCATCTGTCGGGAGGGACAATCCAGAAGCTCCGGCTTGCACAGGCTATACTACACGATCCGCAAATTCTAATATTCGACGAACCGCTTTCCGGTCTCGATCCCGCAAGCCGCTATCAGGTTAAGGAACTTATTCGTGATCTGGCACGCAAGGATCGGGTTATCTTTCTCTCGTCGCATATCCTGAGTGATGTGGAAAACCTGGCCACTCGTATCGGTATACTCCACAACGGGAGGATGCGAAAAATCGGTACCCCGACGAAGCTACGAGAAGAATACGGGCTCGGCAATATCATCGAGATTGTGCTTCGAGATCAAGCTGTTTTCGAACCTTCGATATTCGATACGATGAAATCCGGCGCTGCGTCGGATCGTATTGTAGAATGGGTGGAATCACGCGATGACGGCAGCATCCGTGTGCACCTCAATCCCGCACACGACCTTGATGAATCGATCGGGCGTATCCTCAGAATCGTTGCGGATAACGAGCTTCCGGTCAGGAGCTTGCGTCATCTCCAACCAAGCCTCGAGGACGTCTATCTTTCGCTCACGGGGACGGCATAATGAAAACACTACTGTTGTTCGGCGACGAGTTTCGCGGATTTGCCCGATCGAAGGTCATGTATGTGCTGTGGATCGGATTACCTACCATTACGTTGATCCTTCGGCTCATACGCCCCGATACCGAAGAGATTCCACTCCTTTCGTTTGTCGCGGTGATGATCGCAAGTATCGGCGGTACGCTGTCGGCGGTGCTTCTCAGTACCTCGGTAACCAGCGAGAGAAATCGTCATGTCTATGATCTTTTTTTGATTCGACCGGTAAAACGGTCCGAACTAATACTCGCGAAGTACTTTGCTGCGTTGACGTGTCTCGTCATTGCCACGATTTTCAGCATGATCGTGGGTCTGGCGGTCGATGCCGTTGCCGGTCATCTTCAGACGGGAATAGTAAAACAGAGTCTCGAATCGGTGGTCATCAGCGTGGCGAGCATGGCCATAGCCTGTTCGGTGGGGATCTTTTTCGGCGTGGTTATCAACTCGGTTGCCGTGTCGGCGATTCTTTCGGTATATCTGGGGAATCAGCTTTCCGCGATAATCATACTTCCTGCGGTGATGATCGAATCGATCAACAAAATCGGATTCTCCGTGGCCGTCGGCGTTGCGTTACCCCTAGTGGTGCTGTTTATTACCGCGAAGATTTTCGATCGGAAAACACTGTAGCAGGCTCCGATCAGTACGGTGCGGTTCGCCGCCCTTCCGGCGCGGCATCGAATGATCGGAGCAGCATCTCACGCCGGGCCTTAAAAAGCATTTGTGCTGCGTGCTCGTTGTTCGATCCGGATCTGCCCGATTCGGTGTCTCCGAAGCCGGAGATTTCTCGTTCGGCGACGCATCGCCGTTACGGTCGGTGACTGAGCCGACCGGTGCCGTATGGGCTGCCGGTTCAACAAGATCCCGTACAAGAGAGCATCCGTGCATCTCCGGTGGTTGCTGGATACCGGAAATATCGAGAAGCGTCGGGACTATATCGATCGCCTCGACGATGTCTTCAACGACGGTATCTCGACGGATCGTTCCCGGCATCGAGAAAACGAGAGGAACCCGAGTCGAGCTGTCGTAGGGACGGCCTTTTCCGATCGCCCCGTGATCGCCGAGGTTCTCTCCGTGGTCGGCGGTGAAAACGATCAGCGTATTTTCCCGAATCCCGAGCTCGTCAATCGTCGAGCAAATCCGTCCGATCTGATCATCGATATGAGAAATAAGTGCATAGTAGTACGCCTTTATCGTTCGCCACTGGTTGTCGCTCGTGTTTCCGTAGTTCTCTCCTTCGAGACGTTTCGGTAGATCCATTGCCGCCGGATCGTACATATCGACAAAACGTCGAGGCGGATTCAACGGGGCGTGCGGAGCATAGATACCGGCAATACAGAAAAACCGATCGGTTGCGTGTCGTCTGATATATTCGCAGGTTTCATCGGCCACAAACGCGGTGTGTGTCAGATGCTCGGGGCCTTCGAAAACGTACGGCGAAGTTACGCCGCGCGGATTGCGACGCACCGCGTCTCCGCTCCACGCCGGCGGAGTATCGCTCATACACTGCTCGACAGCCGCGGGATCGTGACGCTCCA
Organism: uncultured Spirochaetales bacterium; assembly: GCA_964387575.1. Taxonomy (GTDB): domain Bacteria; phylum Spirochaetota; class Spirochaetia; order ARS1246; family ARS1246; genus CAYLZA01. The sequence continues at coordinate 7,086 of CAYLZA010000040.1, forward strand.
CCCACTTCAGATATGCATCTTCGTAGCATCCCGGCTCATCGGAATGAACAATCGTCTCGAATCCGTACTGCGGATGTGGATCACGATGATCGCGACCGAAGCCGGCGTGATTGGTAAAATGAAGCTTCCCGATATTCGCCGTACGATAGTCGTATCGTGCAAGAAGGTGCTGAATGCACTCGATATCACGAGGCATTTCGATACCGTTGCATCTGATACCGAGCGTTCCCGGATAACGACCACTCAGCATACTCATTCTACTCGGCATACACACCGGACAGTTAACGAACGTATGGTCGAACGCCACGCCCTGTTTGCACAGGGCGTCGATATTCGGCGTATGGATCCGCGAATTACCAAGGGCTGCGATGGTATCCCATCGCTGTTGATCGGTATAAATGAGGACGATGTTCGGTCTGTTCATTCGGTAACGCTATCAACGTCTATGCGGGCGGTCAATACGGGGCAATACGGGGTGCGATTTCAGGCTTCTTGTAGTATGGTAACAGCCGGGGACATCCGAGGTGTGTCGAAAATTGTGGAAACCGGGATGAAAGATAACGCCCGAAAGAATACATCGATTTGCACGCCTCTATAGTTATTCCGACCGGTGCCGCTACTATTGGGCTCACACCGATGTACGCCGGGCGGTGAGCACGCTCATTGACAACCTTACCTCGACCGGAATCCCCGAGGTGCTGCTTAGCCAGTTTTTTATCGAGGGATATGAAGCATTGCGACGTCATGAGGTGAGCCCGCAAGAGCTCATTCACCTGCGGGTTCGACGAGCTCTCCTCCCCTACTTCACCGCATGCGGCTACCGACCTCACTCATCGTCGGGATAAATAGTAACCCCACGAACAACGGGTGAAATGGCGCCGTCGGGACTGGGATTGTCGGGCGTGAGCCCGTGCTTCAACGATAAAAACAGCGCAAACACCTGCGCAAACACAATATCGGACAATCGACGTGCCGCCGGATGAATCATCTCTCCGGCGGGACCACTCATGATTACCGATGCATCAACCATATCAGCGACATCGGTTATCGCGTTTTCTCCTCCGAGAGCAACCACGCGCAACGGTCTACGCCCTTCCTGCAAAGATGATAGAAGATCGCGTTCATAGCGCCTGATGCCCGCGTCGTCCGACACCATTGCTATCACGAGGCATCGATCATCGACGAACACTCGCGGACCATGGCGAAGCGCCAAATAGCTGCCGTTCCACACCGCTAGTGCACCGTTTGTCAGCTCGAGCGATTTGAGAGCAGCTTCATGGGAAAGACCGGCAAGATCGTTTGATCCGAGATAACATGCCCGGGACGCGCCGAGGGATGCGAGCTCGGACGCCACCTCCGAAGAAAATACTCGCGACGCCGCTTCGGCTGCGCTATCGGCTATGTTCGAACATTCGGGTTTTGACGGATCGACCGCCAGAGCCAATCCCGCGAGCACCATCGAGGTAAAAGAAGCGGTCATCGCAAGCCCCTGATCCAGCGTTTGCTCCGGCAGGACGACGAGATCGGCCCCCGACTCGTCGGACCTCGCACGTCGAGCGAGCGCTCCGTCGCTGTTGCAGGTTATGACCAGCTGCCTCGCGTCCGAGCGATAGCGGCTGATCCGATCGTACGTTGCAATCGATTCGGGCGAGTTACCCGAACGTGCGAAAGAAACGTACAATGAAGCCCTCTGACCCGCGAGCTCGTCCTTTTCCATTGTCACGATATCGGTAGTCGATACGACCCGCACCGGGATACCGAGCGTTTGTTCGAGATAGGAACGAATCGATCGACCGATATAGTCCGAGCTTCCCGCTCCGCACAATACCACACCGTCAGATGTCGCCGATCGCGCCGAATCGTACACCTTCGATTCTCCCGCAAGGCCCTTAGCCGTCTCTTTCCAGGCGGCAGGTTCTCCATAAATCTCACGTGCCGTATGGAGCACTCCGAGCTTCTCCAGCTCATCCTGTGGCAAGGTGATAAGCTGCTCCATGTTTTTTCCGTATTCCGCCATCTCTTTTACTGCTCCTTTATACTATCATCGGGTGGTTATCATCCTCTCGATTGATTCGACCGTAGCGCGCGCGCCGCAACCGCCGAAGCCCGTACAGGCGTATGCACCGGCAGCACTGCCGAATGAAAGCGCCCGGTCCGTCTCATATCCGAGTCCATACTTTGCTATAAGGAACCCGGCATCAAACGCATCTCCCGCTCCTATCGTATCGGTTATCGAGACATCATATCCTCGCGCACGAACAAGCGTATCATCGAAAACACACGCCCCCTCCTCACCGAGCTTGACTACGGCCAGTTGAAACATCTTTGAAAGGGCCTCGGCAGCGCGCTCTGGATTCGACTCCTGCGCAATCGAGCATGCTTCATCGGCGTTTACGAAAAGAATGTCTATGTCGTTACCGAGATCGACGAGTCCTTCCCACGTCTCGGTCTGATCCCACTGAGGATCGATCGTAACAATCGCCCCGGTTGCTTTTGCATCCGAGACCAATCGACGAAGATGCCCGCGAAGCTTATGTTGCTGATAGATCCCGGCAAAGTGAACGATCCCCACCCCTTGAAAGCTCGATTGGTCGAGCGTATTCCCGTCGAACTCGGCAATCGTTCCCGGTACGGTTACCTGAGTTCTCGTCTGCTGATGCACGAGGTTTACGGTAACCCCGGTCGGGAACTTCGACGTCGTTTCAACCCGGGAAATATCGATTCCCATCTCGACCGCCCGCTCCAGAATCCATCGTCCGTTTTCGTCGTCTCCGGACAATCCGATGAGCGCCGTTTCCCCACCGAGACTCGCGAAGTGTGATGCCGCGATTATCGCCGAGCTTCCCGGAACCCTTCTCATTTCCGTTGCCAGAACCTCGCGATCGAGCTGGAGTTGTTTTTCGAGTCCGGCAAGCACGATATCTACGCACACATCACCGACGAATAATCCGCTAACTCCGGGCATATTTCCGCTACTCCTGCTTCGAATGGTACATTCGCAAGACGCTCAATCGGTTTGGTTTTGCTGCAAAACAATCGCTGTCGTCGAGGCTGCAGACAACTGCAAGCGTCGCTATGTCGAATTTCGAATCACTGTGAACAATAATGGAATGATTCTGCGTCTTTTCGAAATATCGGTCAACTGCGCCGGCTGATCCGAAATCTGTGGAATTCTCATTTCCATACGTATCGCAGCATATTCAACCGCGAAATCGGTAGTAGAAGCCGTCACGACTGTATATTTATACAAATTCCACAGGATTCGGATCACTAAAGACGGCATTTTTATTACCTTG
>CAYLZA010000041.1:0-10334 GCA_964387575.1 uncultured Spirochaetales bacterium
TTCTCGTTCCGTTCGCACCTGAAAGCGCACTTTCTGGAATCGGATACACCGACTTACACACGCGCTTCCGGCTTGGCGAGACCGTGGCCAGTGAGAAGTTCCGTGGCGCTTCGCTGCGGATCTACATGGTTCTTCACAGTTCTCACCGAATCAGGCGAACCGCGGTCGCCCCCTTCCTGCGGCAGCGCCCTACCGATGGCGGCACCCCGACCAGCAGCACGGGCGGCATTTGCCTTCCTTCAGCTCCGAGCGCGCCCGCCCGGTCATCCGGCGCTACGGTCTGTATGCTTCCCGCACGAAAGGACGGTGGGAAGAGATGCCCCGGGTGACCGAGCGGGCGCCTGATCGCTGGAAAGCCTCCCACTCAAGCGAATCCTCCTGCATCTGGTCAAGATCGGGCGATCGCCGCCCGGTTTCGATCCTGATCGACTCAATTGACAGCTTCCTCTCGAACGCTCCACGGTAGACGCCTGTCCGTGTCCCGCCGTAAACCACGACCGGTAGCTGTATTCGCGCCGTCTGTCTTTCGCTGAGTAGCAGGTACGAGCCATCCCGCGTTCCTGTGGCAGGACAACCCGGCAGTCATACAGTAGAATGGTATTCCGGGAGTCAAAGTTCTCGATCAACACCAGGTGCAACCGGGATGTGCAACATGAAGAACAAGCTGATCCTGTGCCTTTTTGCTCTGACTATTGTGGGCGCCACCGCTTCGGCCCGTGATCTTTCAGCGACCGATGGCGAGTTTTCTCGCCGAACGGTGGATTTCCTTCCCTTCGAATACCGTTTTCTGGTAGATCGCGCCTCTGCCGCCTACCGAACGGGGGAGATCGACCCGGCCGTGGCCGAGATTCCGGCTTCGGTGCAGGCTGCAGCGCTGCGCTATCCGGAAACCGGGATTCCCCGGCTGTGCGCGTTTCTTCGGTACGACGGCGGGGCGGCCGGTCCGGTACGTGATGACTACCACTATGTGAAGCGGATTCACGACTGGATCACCAACAACGTCGCCTACGACAGCAATCTGCTTCACAATACCCCCGGGCACATCGGTTCACGCGAACCGGTGGAGTTCCTGCCCTATCTTGGAGGACCAAGGACGACCTGCGGCGGGTTCGCGCGGCTCTTCCGTTGGCTGGCCGAGGAAGGCGGCATCGACGTTAAGCATATTCCCGGTCTGACCCGAAGTTACCGTACCGCAGGCGGGCGGATCGGAAACCATGCGTGGAACGCGGTCCGGATCAACCGGCGCTGGTACATTGTCGACTCGACCGCCGACAACCGAATGGGCCACCGGGACGGCGTGCGCAGCGCTCCGGGCGCGTACAACGACTACTGGCTGTTCGTTTCGCCTGAGACGATGCTGGTCAAGGATATCGCAGACGACCCGGCCGATCAGCTTGTTCCGCACCCGATCTCCTACGAAGAGTTCCTGCGGATGCCGCGGTTCAGCACATCGTTTCTGTCATACGGGATCGATGTTCCCTCCGGTTCGTTTTTCGACGACCGGCGAACCCGCGAGTTTGCGCGGTGGAGCGGGAACCTCTACTCCACCGCCGATGTCTACGACTCGCGGGATGGCTTACTCGAAATCGATCTGCTCTGTCCGAAGGACTCCTATCTCTACGGCTATCTCTACGATCAGGAGGAAGCGCATTCGCTACGATACTCGTGTACCACGACATATGAAGCGTATGATCACGAGACCTATCTCGTTCATCTGACCTTCTCGGTCCCCGGGCCTGGTTATCACAAGGCGAATATCCGGGTCCGACCCATTGGCGAACGGAGCTTGAGCCGTTCGATCTATTCTTTTTACGTGTCCGAGAACAGGACAGCCGGCCCGCTGCTCCCGGTGGAGAACCGGATGGAGCAGCAGATGCTCTGCGAGCGCTATCCTATCACCATTTCGCCGGTGAGCTATCCCACGCCTGAGTATCCCTACTACACCTACACCGTCACCTACGAGGAAGGGGTCTCGGTTTATTCTTCGCTGAAGGGAATCGGCATCGAGGATCCGGAGAATCACCTCTTTGCAACCTACGACACCCCTTATTCGAAAACGTACTCGTTCAGCCGACCGCCTCCCGGCGATTATCGTCTGGAGGTCCATGCGAAGTATGACTCGAAGGATACCTACTCCGACCGGATCGCGATGATGCGGATCTCATCGCAGCTCGAGGGACCGCGGCGTCGTCCCGATTTGCAGCTCCATCTGACCGGGAATTTTCACGACAAGGGGTTTGAACTGGTTTCGCACAACCTGGACGCTCCGGTTCACGACCGCGTGTACCAGGTGGCAGTCCGCGCACCCCGGGAATACGGGATGTATTGTCTGTTGATCGAGGCGTCCCCCGACGGGACCTACCGGAGCGATGCGGACGGGAGCACCATCAAGCCCCGGCAGCACTACACCCGGTCGTATGCCGATTCGGTTTACACCTTCTCGTTCAGTCCCGGCGATCCGATGTTTCACGACTCCTGCTACCGGGCCCGGATGTATCTCCGGGAGGAGAGCGGGCGGAGCTATATGATCGCCGAGTTTTTCCTCAACCCGGGAAACCGGGCCGGAACGCCGGTTCCGATTACGGGAACGATCCAGAACTGGCGTGCCTATTCGGAGGAGGAGATCCGGTTGCGCGAAGAGAATCTCGCAACCGCCGCGCGGGACGGATACCTCCGGTTGAGCTACACTCACCCGCCCGGCACCACCATGAGCGCTGCAATTCGTGATTCTGCGGGCGCTTCGCGTGATCCTGCCTCGGGCCGTTACTACGTCAGCGACTACCGCGTCTACGACTATCGGCCCGATCGTTTTGACATCTATCTCAGGCCGCCGTCGGACGAGCGGTATCAGGTCTACATCTACGCACAGGGCGCTGACGACGAAAATCGTCGGGCCGTTCAGGAACTGCTGATCGACGGCAACGGTTTTACCGACGGTCCGGTGTTACCGTCCGACCGGCTCATCCTGACCGAGAGGTTTGTCGCCCAGCGATTGGAGCTCCTGCATCATACCTCCGATTCGGCGTACCACGACCGGGTTCATCAGGTGCATATCCGTGCGCCGAAAGAGACCGACATGTACTGTTTTCTGGTGGAGAGCGATCAGACCGGAGCGTATCGGACAGATGAGGCCGGCGACACGCTCTATCAGGAGCAGCACGCAGCTACCTCGTTTAACGGCGAGACCTTCACCTTCTCGTTCAGTCCAGGAACCCCGGCCTACGACGATTCACGGTTTCGTGGCCGTATTTACGCGAACCGGGACGGCACAAACATGCTTGTCGCTGAATTGTATCTTGATCCGGGGTCAGGACCGGGGTCGCCGGTTCCTTCGGCAGGCACCGTGGCCAGACGACTGGCGTTTTTCCAGCGTGATTGCGAGATCATCGGACACAATCTTGCTACCAGCCGGCGGGACGGCCATGTCTATCTGCACATCGCGCATCCGCCGGAAACTGAAATTTCATCGGTGATGCGTGATCCGGACGGAAACTCCCGCGATCCGGAGACAAACCGTTACTACACCAGCGACTATCGTCGCTACAGCTATCACGCCGACAGTCTGGAGCTCTTTTTCTCGCCACCATCGGATGAGACCTACCGGGTGCTGATATACGCAAAAGCGCTGGCGACGGAGTCGAGGAGTTTCATCGGCGAGTTCCTGATAAACGGCGGCGAATTTACCGAACGGGCGTTTCCTCCCGCGAATCGACTCTTTCTGGATGACGATTTTGTCTCTGAAGGGTACCGCCTCATCAGCAGCAACATCGAAACGGCCCGGGACGGATCGGTGTATGAACTGGTGATCGATGCTCCTCCGGGAACCGAGATGCGGAGCCGGATGCGGGATATGGTGGATGCGAACCAGTCGGGTCACTATCGTGCGGAACACAGCGGAAACCGGTGGACCTTGCGTTTCTCCTGTCCTGCCGCCGGTCGCTACCAGGGCCGCATCTACCGCTGGGTTGACGGGAGCTATTCGTTGCGCGGGTACTTTTTCGTCGAGGATTCATGGGGCGGTCCGACGGTGACGGATTGAAAGGCGGTCGTTTCCTCCGTGACCGTTTCGCCGGCAACGACAACTCGCAGGATGTCGGGAGCCCCTCATGATGGTGTCCCCGCAGGACGTCGAGGCAAGCGACGGACTGGCCTACTACGAGGGAGCGATTCTCGTCTCCTTCACCGGTCCCTACGAGGCGGAGCCGTTTGATCGATGATTCAGTTTCCCCCGGGAGACGGTACTGCTATAAGATGCGCGGCATCTATGAGGACGCGCCGCGACTATTCAGCGAGGTTGATTCGGGATTCGTCTTCGCGGTGCTCCCGATTGGGACGATCACCACCTCGATGCGCGATTTTTACGACTTGATCGAGATCGAGTGGAAGGAGAGCCTCGGGGCCGATCGGTATGAAGTCATCAGATCCGACTTCGACGCGAGCCGACTCGATTGGTGAATCTTGTTTCACTCGGGACGACCGAGGATACGATCTACGAGGATTGGACCGTCGAATCCGAGACGGCCTATCGGTATGAGGTGGTGGCGGAGTTTGACGACGAAGGCAGCTCCGATGTTCGCGACACGATAGGATGGACCTCCGGCGGCTGGAGGATCGAATGGCTGTAGGCATCCGACGGTCGAGGTCCCTACCCGATCAACGTACGATGGAAGGGACTCGCCGGAATCGATGCGTACGAGCTCTACCGATCGCCCGAAATCGAGAATGGCTCCTTGTGACCACCGATTTCCCGCAGTACTACGATGACTCCGCCGTGGAAAGAGTGTCCTGCTTCTACCGCGTTCGGGGCGTCTCATCCTTCGACCGATCCGTGCTGAGCGAGTACAGCTATGCGGAAACGGGGTATATCGTCGCGCCGCCGACCAACGTCACCGCGCCTCAGGGGACCTGCGCCGACCATATCAGAATCGAAAGGTTTTGTTTCCGTATTGAAGGAACTATGATTTATTCCGCCGGCGTGCTCAAACATATGTTCGACCGATTAAGAAACCGACGGTTCACCTCTATTGAGCAACTCAACGAGGCGATACGAGATCTTCTGGAAGCGCATAACAACAAGCCGTTCCAGAAATTGCCCTATAGTCGCCGGGATTTGTATGAACGCATCGAACGGTACGCTCTCAAACCGCTTCCGGCCGAACGGTTTCCCATGCAATCGATCCAGATAGCCACCGTGCAGTACAATTACCACGTCCACCTCGAAGAGGATCTGCATTACTACAGCGTTCCCTGGTTCCTATACCGGGCGAATCGTCCCAAGACAAAGGTCAAAATCGTCTATGACGATCGTGTGGTCGCGATTTACTACGACTACGTCAGAATTGCAGAGCATCACCGAGATCGCACGCCCAACGGATACACCACGTGCGAGAGTCATATGCCCGACGAACATCGTGTCTATGCGAAATGGAATCGAGATCGGTTCATCGGCTGGGCGACCTCGATGGGTGACGATGTACGTCGGGTCATCACGACGATACTCGACCGTGCCGGATACCCACAACAGGCCTACAAAACGTGTATGGGCATCCTGAACCTTGCAAAGATCGCCGATGCAAAACGGCTCAACAAGGCATGTGCGAGAGCGCTTTCGTTCGGAAGCTTCTCGTATACACGGATCAAAAACATTCTCGAGCGCGGTCTCGAGGAGGAACGTCAGCCGCAGCTTGATCTCCAGATGCGTAGCCGGCGAGCTCACGAGAACGTGCGCGGAAGCCACTATTTCAGGTAACAGGAGAAAAACGAATGAATAACAACCAGGCAACAATCGCAAGCTTTCACGACTGCTGAAGGCGGGGAAGTTTCGCTACCAGGCGGGCGTGGAAGAAATAGACTTCGATCTTTCACGAAATCTCGACAGGAATCAGCTTCTGCGGTTATCCGGCTATAAAGTGGGCTATTACCCGACATCCAAATTATTCACACTTCTCAAGCTCTGCAAAGCAGACGGCACATATCTTAAAGAACTTCAGCGCATTCAAAAGCAAGCGCTCATCGTAGTCGATGATTTCGCGCTCGAACCACTCGACTCATTCAGCCGCATCGCTCTCCTTGAGATACTCGAAGATCGTCACGGAAGAGCATCATCGATATTTGTCTCTCAGCATCCCGTTTCAATGTGGCATGAGCTCATCGGTGGTCCGACTATCGCCGATGCAATTTGTGACCGGATCGTACATAGCGCCTATCGAATCAAGCTCAAAGGCGAGTCGATTCGAAAAATTTACGCCGACCGTAGCAAGAAAAGGAGGGATCCGGATGAAGAAAAACCGACGAATTGATTGACTCAAAAAAGCCACTTATATAAAGTGGTCATCATCGGAAACGGACGCCACCGAGTGGCTTTTTTCATCGGAATACGCAACAGTAGTGAAGCGAGTCGGTTTTCATGTACTCGCCGAACAGCTCCTCGTGTTGCTGCTTCTCCTGCTCGCCGAGCTCACGGTGAAATCGTCCGATCACCTCCATTAAAAGCTGCAATCGGCTCATCCGGCGGATATTGCTCTGGATCTGCGTGGAGTCCATCCGCTGCAGCTCCGTCATCACTCCAGCCGAATCCGGACTTCAGCGTATCGAGACCGACCAAAACATTGACCGGAAGTCGTTCCATGTCGCTGAACATGAGCGACTGCTTGTGTTTGTCGTTCTTCGTGAACACGACGCCCCCTCCCGTACGGATCGATGTCCGACGAAAAAAACCCTATTATACGCCTTATGTAATTTTCAAAGCCGGGCAAATCTTACCTTTTTTCAGGGGAGCCAGAGAGTACTTCGGGAACGCAGCCCTCGATTACGCCAAGGATCACGAAGAGTTCTCTACCACCATCGAGAAAAACCTCGGATACTTCGACCTGCCCGACGATGCAGATGCGGTGGAGAACGCAATCCGGAATATCGGCTTCCACTATCATGAGAAGTTTCTCGCCTTCGGGAAGGATCCCCATTTCTATCCCGATTTTTTCAAGGAGGTCGTCGGGACCTTCAACTATCATCAGATGGCCATCAGCGGACGACTGACCTTCATCCAGCCCGACGAGCAGATGATGACCAAGGTCAATTCCACTCTGGCCCAAGGGAGGACGCTCTACACGGTGATCGACGAGCATACGTCTTCGAGCAAGACTATCGAGTTCCTCGGAAAGAAGATCACCGGCGGAGCGGGAGTCGACAGCATCATCGAAATGGTGGGTCACGATACCTTCAAAGTCTACTTCAGCATCATGGTACGTGAAGGAGATTCGTACCGGCTGGACATTCACAAAATCGGTACAAAGAACACCGACTATATTCAAGACGTGTTTTCAATCTATGAAAAATATGTGGCCGACGCGTATGAACAGTGGTTTTTCCTGCAGGAGGTCCACGAGAATATTCCGGAGTAGCGGAGAGTCCTGACACCTCAGAACAACTCTCCTCGCCACAGTCTTTCTAGAAAGGTTCGGTACGATAGTATTTCGATCCCGTCGTCCGTCCGCCTGTTTTTCGGTTCCATACTTACGACTATCCGGCGTCTTGTCTCCGGATGCTCTAGTTTCAGCTGTCGCAGTCCCTTCAGGTGAGTACTCGTGACACGCGTCCCACTCTTGCATTCTACGGCGCACTCGATGTGGTTGATGAGAAAATCCACCTCCATGCCGCTCGACAGCCGCCAGTAGTGGATTTCGGCAAAGCGCTCGTGATATGCGTCATAGGCACACAGCTCATGGAAGATCCAGTTTTCGAATGCCTGACCGAATAGCTCCGAACCCGGCCGAACCTCACCCCTTCGGGCCAAGAAGTTTACAACCCCTACATCGGAGAAATAGAACTTCGGTGCCTTCACGATCCGTCTCTTCGGTCGTCTGCGATACGCGGGAAGGAACCGCCCTAAGAGCGTGTCACAGAGAATATCGAAATAGCCCCGAATCGTCTCACTCGACACACCAGTCTCTCGGGCAATGGTTGTGTAGCTTACGATCCCGGTGTCGGACAACGCAGCCATGCTCAGAAAATCGGAATAGACGGGCAGCCTTCGAACCAAACCTTCGGCGGCGATCTCCTCTTTCAGGTAGAGAGAAACATACGTATTGAGCCGGCGTTGCGGATTCTTGTCTGCGTAGATCGACGGAAGGTATCCGTGATTCAACAGCCTGACGAGGTCGAAATCTCCTCCGAGTTCCCAAGCGGAGAACCCGAACATCTCGAAATTTATGCCCCGGCCACCCAACAGGTTCGCCTGTCCCTTCCTTACCTTTCTCGCGCTGGACCCACACAAGGCGAAGCTGACTCCACGGTTTTCGATGAGCCAATGAACTTCATCCAACAAGGCCGGAACTTTCTGAATCTCATCGATGATTACAAAGTCGATATGACCCTCTTCAATCTCCTGCCGCAACACCTCCGGTCTCTCGGTGTACCGGCGAAACTCCTCCGACTTGAGCAGATCGACGTACACCGCATCCGGATACGTATGTTTCAGTAGTGTGCTCTTCCCGCATTGACGAGAACCCCAGAGGAAGAAAGTCTCTGTACCGGGTTCGGGTAATTCTATGGCTCGCGTGTAATATTCAACCACTACTTGAATATTACATGTAATTTTCAAGTATTCAATGGCATTAACACGTCTTCGACAGGGATCCATTCGAACAGAGGAATGATCTTTCGGTGCTGAGTCTCGCCCGTTTCAGCACTACACCATTCCTGCGCGAGACTCACAATACTGCACCCCTTCGCCGCGGTCAACGGTACGGGCATATTCTGCAGCTTCATCTTCAGCTGCGGATTCTTGGCCGCCGTCAAGGCTCGTTCGATATGTTCGTCGGTAAAACCCTGCACATCTGCGAGCTTCCTGGGGAACCCGATGGCATCCGCCAGGCTGAACATCGATTCGGCAACTGCGACCCCGAGATCACGTCCGGAGAGCTTCGACAGATCGGCATCGCCGAACCCAGCCTCCTGGTAGATCCCGCCCACCATCCTGAGGGCATCCTCAATCGCCGGCGCGAAAAACACGGTGTAACAGGGATTCATCATGGCGCAAGCCCGGCCAAATCATAGGAAAAGTTATCTCCGCGCGCAAGAGCAAAACGGCAGTCCAGGCCGATATCGTAGGAAAACGCCGCGACGACTGAGGTTCTCTATCCGATATCGGAGTCACCGGGGGCTATGCGAGAAGGCAGTCTTTGCATTCGATCTCTATGTCTGGCCTGGATGTTGAATCCTTGCACCGGGTTGGCGTCGATGAGCCTGCGCAACCGCATCGAGTGGAAGAATCGCTTGAGCACCACCTGCACGATCTGGAGGGAGAACTTTTTGTAGTGCCTGGCGTCGTTGAGATAGACGAAATAGCGCTGAATACAGCTTGTGTCTATTTCACCGATAGGAGTTTCCGGCCGTTGACGTTCCAACCACCGGTAAAAAAGGCTCAGATGCCGGTAGTGGTTTTTCAGGGTTTGGAAGGCAAGCTGCCGATTCTTCAAATATCTTGCTATAAAGATGCAGATACATTCATAGACCGAAGATGACTTCAGCGAACGTGATTTCGACCGTTGCCTGATGAGCTGAATTGTCTCATTGACCCGGATTTCCCACAGCGGCTTCCGTCCGGTTCTTCTCTGCATCCGATGCTCCTTCTTCTTGATAAAAGAGCCGAATGGGCAGTACAGTACCAACAAGGATAGCTTCTATCCGGTCGGCTGCCTTCAGTGTTTTTGCCACAAAACAAGTGCTGAGGGCAGCCTTTTCTTTTATCGTCGGGCTGACAGTGTAGGGAGAAACTCCCCTACATTCCAGTTCGCATAATCGATACTGAATCCGGAATGCTTCCAGGACAGGATGTTTCGCGCGAAATCTTCGTTCAAGAGTTCGCGGCCCACCAGTAGCTTGATGACCCGACGCCGGAAGAGTTCCGTCATAGACTGGAGTCCGGAGAACGGGATGTAGAAGAAGGTCTCCTCATCATCAAAGCCACCCTCGAGAGCGATAGTATGGAAGTGAGGGTTCCACCGCATATCCCCGAAGGTTTGTAGTGCCTTATATAGGGTAGGGCAAGGTATTTTCGCTTCGCGAAAAACCTGAGGTGCGCGATGACCATGCCGCTGAGAAGCGGTCGGCCGACGGCCTCGCCGTAAAACTCGTCCAAGATGCGGTAGATCAATCGGGAGACATCCGCGAAGAGGCGACGATCGTGGCGGAAGAACGGGCGAAGCGCTTTCGGCATGGTGAACACGAATTGGCGATGGAGCAGCTTGAGAAGCACCTCGTTGGTCAGATGCTCGGCGAAGTGGCCTTCGAATATAGTATGGAGTTCGTTGCGACCACGGGGAACGTACCGGTTT
>CAYLZA010000042.1:0-10238 GCA_964387575.1 uncultured Spirochaetales bacterium
GAAAATAACGCTTCGCAGTAAATTGACGTCGAGCACGGTTAGCGGCACCGCGGCTTGCCTGAGAGTGTTTGTTTTGATGATTGCGCTGTGTATCCCCGTTACGGCGGCGGTTGCGCAGGAACCACCGGATGCTCTCGCGGCGTATTACGACGGCCGATACGAGGAAGCGGTGCAGATATGTCTTACCGAGCTCGAGTCGATGCCGCGCAATATGAACTCATACACCGTGCTTGGATGGAGCTTGATAGCGCTCGAGCGCTATGACGAAGCGGTTGAGCACGGTGAACGCGCACATGATATCGCACCTCGGGATTACCGGATAATCGAAATTCTCGGAGAAGCTCACTATTTTCTCGGCAACAACTTGGAGTCTCTGGAGTATTTTGAGGAATATATAGTGCTCGTCCCAACCGGTGATCGGATCGAGACCGTCTATTACTACATGGGAGAGGTCCTTATTCGTCTCGGAGAGTTTCATCGGGCGGATATTGCACTGTCGACGGCGGTGTACCATGCACCGAACCGTTCCTCATGGTGGGCTCGTCTTGGATATGCTCGTGAACAGGCGGAAGCCTACCAAATAGCGTTTGAAGCGTATGAGAAGGCGCTTTCTCTCAATCCCGGACTGAACGAGGCCCGGCGCGGTCGTGAACGGGTGCTCGGTAACATGGACCGGAGTTAAAACCTTACTTTTTGTGTAAATTTTCTTCAATCGTCCTCGTTGTTTTGTTTTTTCCCGGGTAGTGCAATATATTGATGAGTAACAGACCAATCGTGGTTAAGAAGGAGTAAGAAGAAAATATGAGACGTTCAATTGCATTATTAGCGGCAGTTGTCGTTACGTTGTTTCTGCTGAGTGGATGCGAAGAGTTGTTGACGTTCAACGCTTTTTCGGATTTCGGTCAGCCGGATTACACGGACGCGACGACGGTTGAAAGCTCAGGACAAACGAGTGTCGCCGCAAACTCCGACACGGACGGTGACGAAACAATTAATACCGACGAAGAAAAAGACCTGTATTTGACGTCGGTCCAATCGCTTACGACTGATGACAGGTTCTATGAAGAGCTCGATGCCACCGGCGAGGAAAACAAACAGACCGTCATCAATACGATGACAAATGAGCTCAAAGCGATTTACGAGGACGATTCCGGCAGTACAAGTAAGGACGACCGCCAACGCGCGGCGGTTCTCGCGGCAAACGTCCAGCTCAAATCATCGGGAGCGGATAAGGTCGTCAATTCGCTCGAGGAAGTTACGGCGAGTATTATAAGCGGCGGCTCGAGCAGCGGTAGTGAAGACGATATTCTCAATCAATCGGTATCGACGATTGTAAATACCCTCAATTCGTTTGCGGATGACGCGGATTTCGAAGCTACGGTGAGCGCACTGCGGGCAGCTGCCGAAGCGTATACCGTTTTCGGAGAGACGTTGACATCGAGCTCGACGATTAGCGTTCAGACAGCATCGCTCGTTACGGCGAAGGAAATCGAGGTGCCCGAATCAGTCGACATAGCGCTCGAAACGCAGCCTGCACTGGTTTCTATGGCTCTTGATGCTTTCTATGAGGAATATGTTAAATTCCTGACAAATCCGGTTACCGGTCAGCAAGAAGAATCAGAAAACGATCCTCAGCCTGCGGATGTGCGTGGATTTGCCAAAGCTATTGAAGATGGTGAGGAAATTTACAGCGATGTGGGAACCGATGAAGAAATAATCATTAGCGACCTTCTTCAGGCGGTAATAGAAAACCTTAAGGATAGGTCGGCATTCGTCAATATTCTCGAAGCATCCGGACTGAGCGGTTTGCTGCCCGGTGATTCAACACAGGAGTAGAGGGATATAAAATGAAACGCTTATTATTATTACTAATCATAGCAGGAGTTGCCACCGGCGGTGTGATGGCTCAGGACGACACCCCGGTGGTGTATGAGCCGGATTTCAGACCGCAGAGTGCCGAGATCATGGCACAGGGTGGCTCGTTCACGGCGAATGCGGAAGGATTCTACTCATTGTTCACGAATCCCGCGGGATTCTCAAAGGGAAAGTCGTCACTCACGCTCGTAGCGGCGGCTCCGTGGGCCTATGTTCCTCCGGATCCGGAGATGATCGATGCCGCTCTTGCGGTGGCCGATGATCCGGCATCGCTCGTTGACACGCTGGCACCGCTTCTCACCGATACCGGTACGGGAGCGGGAATGCTCGGCGGTTTCGGCTGGGTCGGAAACGGGTTCGGTCTTGGTGCGGCAGTAGTCGCGGATGCCTTTGCCTCCGGTCCGAATATCCTCGGTGTCAAAGTCAATTCCACCGTAACAATGGGATTTGTTACGGGACTGGCGCTTCCGCTCAATCTCGGTTCGTTGACGCTCACACCGGCAGGGTCGGTACGGCCGATGTACAGACTCGCGGCACGAAATATTGGTGTAGCTAACTTCGCCGATGTTCTCGCCGGTAACGAGGGAGCCGAGATCAATGCAGATGTGCTCCACGGTATGGGAATCGGATTCGACGCCGGTGTAAACGCGGAGCTCGGTCCGCTTACGGCATCTCTGGTGCTGCGGAACTTTGGTGGTACCGAGTTCAGATACAGCAGAAACACGTTTACTGAAACGCAGGACGCCCTGATGTCGGGACAGTTACCCGAAGGTACGGAAGTAACCGACGTAAAACACGTCATTCCGATGACGGCACACCTCGGGGCGGAATTTCACCCGAACCTTGGCGGACTTTCAAAGCTCATCGATCCGAAGGTTCACGGTGAATACGTGATGAACCTCGATGATTCTGAAGAAGTATCGTCTATCTGGACGAATCTCCATGTAGGTGCTGAAGTACGGCTTCTCGGCGGGTTGATCCACGCGCGGGGCGGTCTTAATCAGGGATACGTAACCATGGGAGCGGGCGTAAAGCTGCTTTTCATGGAAGCTCACGTAGCCTTTTTCAGCCGCGAGCTCGGAGATTATCCGGGTGCGAAGCAGAATCCGGGCGTAGCTGCCGAAGTTGCACTGAGGTTCTAAATCGTGTAATATAAGGCGATGAAACGTCTTGTAATGATAACCGGCGTATTAATTGTATTCACGGCGTGTCAAGCCGTGTTTACCTACTCGCCGGTAACATTTCTTCAACGAGACCTCTCGTTTTCAAACCTCACGGAAGACCAGAAAATCGAAAAAGCGCAGGAAATTCTCATAAACGGAAGCGTCGAAGATATGCAGTCCGCGTATGACGAAATAAACGCGGCTATCGAAGCGGGCGATGAAACTCCTGAAACCGCGCTTCTCGCGGCCGACCTCGCATTCGGCGCCTCAGGAGTGACCGAGGTCTTTACCGGAATCCTCGCAAATACCGATGCGATTTCGGAAGGCTCGACAGAGGAGATCGAGGCACTTCTCGACGAGCTCAGCGCCGACGATCTGACGCTGATATCCGAAGGCGCTACCCACGTGCAGGATGCAGTTGCCGCAATCGAATCGGGCGACTCCACCGTAGAGGTTACCGATACGCAGTATATCGTCGCGGGCGCGTCTCTCATTGCAAGCGCTGCTGAACAAGCGGGCGGTTTTGATCAGCTCGAAGGCCTTTCCAGTGGTGACGACGGATACGACGAATATCAGGATGCACAGGACTTTCTATCGAGCGGCGGGATAGACGATCTTTTGTCGCAATTCGGGCTATAGGTTCAGCAGCTTGAGGGTTTTGGCCGATACTACAGTGAGGGGGAGCTTCATGAAATCACGACCCCGCAAGCGCAGGATCGTCGTTATCTTCGTTTTGTTGTCCGTCATAGGTGTCGGTACGATAAACGGCGATATATCGGTCGGCGTGCCGTCCGCCCGGAGCTCGGCACTCGGCGGATCGCATGCGGCTTATACTCGCGATCTTTCCTCGCTTTTCAATAATCCTGCCGGTTTTGTAATGGCGGAACCGCAACTCAGCGTTGCGGAGCTAACCGTCGGAGCGAGCGGACCGATTTTCGATATTTCGACCATCGTAATCCAGGCGGTCGGCGGATCTGATTTGACATCCTTACTCGGCAGCACTCAGGCGCAGAACCTTTTGCGGAATATCTACGCACAAACGGTTGCTGCAGGACCGGTCTACTTCGGGTACATCGGTAAGGGGATCGGATTCGGATTTTTCAACACGACCGACATCACGTTTCGAAACAGCAGACCGCTGACGCTTCAGGCGGTTTTGGGCGAACAGGTGATTCTTTCGGGGGGATACGGGCTTCATCTGCCGTTTAACATCGAACCGCATTCGATCGATCTCGGGATACTGCTCAATGGTGTTCTGCGCGGTGAGGTCACAATCGAGGAGACATTCGTCGAGCTACCGACCTTGTTTTCGAATATCTCCTTTGATACGGTCACCGGGAGCCCGTTTGATTTCGTGGTCGGTATCGGGGTCGACGCGGGATTTCGCTATTCGATCGGCGATGTGTTCGCTTTCGGACTCGTCGCGAAAAATCTTTTTACTCCGACGATAAAGCAATCGTACAGTACCTTGCAGGCGTTTCTCGATAATACCGAAACACCGGATAAAGCAAACGGCCGCCTGCCCATCGAGCTTTCCGCCGGTTTCTACGTTTCTCCCAATATGGGCCGGTTTGAACGGTTTATCAACGACCTAACGATCCTCCTCGATTATGAGGACATTCTCGATTTCGTCTTCACGCCATCGACCGCACGTAATCCTGTTCTGCACGTAGGATTCGGGACGGAAATTACCATATTACAGATCCTGTCACTTCGGGGCGGATTCAAGGACGGGCTCTTTGCGGCGGGACTCGGTATCGATCTCTCTGTTTTTCGTCTTCATCTATCGATGTTCGGCTCCGAGCTCTCGACCGAGCCCGGTTATCGGTCGGTCTATAACGCACGGCTTGGATTGGAGTTCAGACTGTAGATTACTGATATATAAGGCCCTATAAGAGGCCGTCTGTGGTGGCCAAATTCGTTCGGCCGCCGCATCTCTTCGCCGGCCGAACATTTTTCGTGCAAATCTTGACATCCCGGTAGCAACGGTGGTACATATGCATCTGACGCCGTAACGGTTGTCCCGGGCCGCTAGCTCAGTTGGTAGAGCAACAGCCTTTTAAGCTGTGGGTCGATGGTTCGATTCCATCGCGGCTCAGTTATTTTCACCTTGGGATATCACCATTCGTTTTGCTCGAGTACGTGCCGTGATGTATTTTTCACGAAAGAATCACTATTCGTGCCGATTTCTTCAACCACGGCGTTTATCGACTCTATGACCTGATCAGGTGCGTGTCGATCCAGGTATTCTCGAAGAGCGTCGGCGAAAACCTGGCTTCGAGAAGTATCTCGTCGATTCGCAAGCTCGTCGGCCTTTTTAAATAGCTCATCGGGCACGGGAACAGCTACCTTCACACCTTTCCTATAACCGTTTTCGTATGAACGATCAAATTGCGATGATTGTAGCCGGTCGTATCTGCACCGTCCGGGATTGAGATTGGCAAATAGAAAAAGGTCACTCTAGGGCATTCCGGTCTCGGAACAGAATTTAATCCAGGGGAGCACGCGAATCTTCGCATCTTTGACAAGAAAGTCTTTCTTCCCGAGGTGCACCTGATAGCAAAGAGGGATAGCAGTTCGTTCGAGAAAGTAACGTATCGACGGGCTGATGTTTTTTTCTCCGGTCTTGCACTCGACGGCGAATTGTGGCTTTCGGTCTCTGATTACCACAAAATCGATCTCTCGTTTGTCGGTATCGCGGAGAAAGCGCAATTCCATAACGTGACCTTTTGTGTCTTCGATGAAATGACAATACTTCAATAGCTGGCATGCAACCATATTCTCGAACCTGGCTCCGGGGCTTTCGATATCGGCCCAGTCGATGAGATAGAGCTTACGCTCCTTCTTTACCGCCCGGATTTGAGGTGCGCCGAACGGCGCGATACGAAAGCAATGGTACATTCGTTCCAGGATCGTTATCCAACGATCAGCCGTGTCGTGGGCAACATCGAGCGTTTCCCGTAGATTCCGAATCGACAGCGGCGCCCCGATTCGCCGAGGCAAATCGTCTACCAATAGCTCCAACAGACTTATGTCTTTTATGTTTTCCAGGTCGCGAACGTCGTCGTAAAGTACTCTAGAAACACGCTGCCGCGACCAACGCCTGCGGAAATCGTCCGAACATTTGAGAAAAGGTTCGGGAAAACCGCCGTAATGTAGTAGATCATCAAGATCCGAAGCAACCGGATTCGATGATATTTCGGAAAGCGAAAGCGGATGCAGTCGATAGTGGAAATATCTCCCCTGAAGAGAGTCCCCACCTCTACGATAGACATCGAGTCGAGCTGAACCGGTAACAATGAACGAAACCGTTGACTTGTGCGTATCAAATAGCCCCTTTATGAGATTTCTCCACCGAGAATACTTGTGGATTTCGTCGAATACGATGAGGCGCTCATTCGGAGGAATTTCTCCGGAAAGTATGGCCTTTCGCGAATTCACGTTGTCCCAATTGAGATATGCCGGGCTTTTTTCGTTTGGTTCATCGAGAAATTGAAGAGCACATGTTGTCTTTCCCACCTGTCGTGGACCGTTTATCAAAATCATTTTGTCGCGCAGATCTGTAGTCACGTTGTTTTCGATATATCTCGATATCATGAGTAATATCAGTATAATCCAACATTACTCATGAGTAAAGTTGGATCAGGTAAAAATTACTCATGCACACAAATAGCTCCTACAATCCTTGTAAATAGCGACAGCCTTTTAAGCTGTGGGTCGATGGTTCGATGCAACTCGCTTTCGTATCGCGCTCCACGAAGCTTCCGCATCGCCCAATCGGACGCGTGATGCGTTCTGCGCCGGCGCGGGTGTTTCGATAACTTGATATCGCCGCGATTCGATGCACTCCGGGCCATTATCAGCGTCCCTGAAAACTGGATCTCGTAATACTCTATTTGCGCGCCAAGCTCTCGGGCAACACGACCGGCTTCATAGGCAGCCGCATCATCGCCCATTTCCAATTGTTCACTGTGATGCACTCCCGCATGATCGCATCGTGCCGTGATAGAGAGTTTTTCATTGCCGTCGGAAAACGCTCCCATAGCTTGGTGTTGCCTACGATGTCGCTAAAGAGGAAGGTAGCTGTAGCTCGAGGCTGATCGCTCATTCTCGTTTGAGCCGTGGATAAATAGCTTGGAAGGGGTGGAACGCGAAAATGGAATAACGATTATCGTTCGATGGCTCAATCCTCGCGCTTTTCATTACTTTTTGCCCTATTACGTAATTGCAATAGCGGTTCAGACGGTTGTCGAGGCGTAAATCGGGGCGAAGGGATGGCACATTGAACGACCGAAAAAACGGTACGTGCGGTGGAAATACATCACGTACCGCTGTGCCGCTGCGTTCTCTCAGACATGTTCCCCAGCGTCACGTTATCTATACGTATATCTTCACAACGGCGAAATACCACCGCGTCGTCACCATACGTGTCGATTTGGATATTCGAGAGAGTGACATTACGAATGGTCGTCTGCGGCGAGCCTTCAACGACGCAGGGACGACCGCTTCGTATGCGTAGGTCTGAAAAAGAAAGATCCGAAAGATTGCGTAGGTGGATGCCTTCCTCGACAAATATCCTGATCGGTGTTCCTTCGGACTCAATCACACCGCCGGAAAACCTCAGGTCATACATATCTGCCGAGCCTGAATCACCTTCCTTCAAGTAGCGTTGGGGATGCTCGATGTGTATCCCGTTATTGCTACTACGGATTACAAAATTGCTGAACATAGCGTTTCGTATGATGCCGTCACCCGGACAACCGAGCCGTATGCCCTGACACCAGCTGTCGAGTATACAATTGGTGACGGTAACATTCTCACACGGTGCAGGTTCTGAAAACATCTTGTCGATCGCACGCAAAATAATACAGTCGTCCCCGGTTTGTATGACGCAGTCACTGATCGTTACGTTGCGGCTCGAATCAATGTCTATGCCGTCGTTGTTGATCATCCGTTGATCGCCCTGTATCCGGATCCGGTGAATATGTACTTGCTCGCACTTCATAAGCCAGAACGTCCAGCACGGAGAATCGATGAAAGTGGCGTCCTCGAATCGCACATTATCGCAGTTATACATCATGACCATCCGGGGGCGTTCGTTCTGCGGTTTTCGGAAAAAACGTCCCGACATGTTTTCGATGTCGTAAAATGCCGGACCCGAACCGATGATTTTTCCCGATCCGGTGATAGCAACGTTCGAGGCATTTATTGCACGTATAAGACTCTTGGTTGTTTGTTCCGGTGCGTTTTCGCCGTGAAATCCCTCCGCTACGAAATCATCGTAGTCGTTGATATCCGTGCTGCCGATGATTCGCGCGCCCCGTTTCAGCTTTAGCTCCACGCCGCTTCTGAGCTCGATCGACCCGGTAAGAAAGTCGCCCGCGCCGAATACAACGGTCCCGCCGCCGTGCTCGCTGCATGTATCTATCGCTTCCTGTATCGATGCGGTGTTCAGTGTTTTCCCGTCTGGAGATGCTCCAAACTCCTCGATGTTGAACGATGTACTCAATTCGATGACCTTCATACTTCGTTGTCCGATGCTGATTCGATATCCACCGCCAAAGTGACAAATGCATATCCTCCTATGCGAACAGTGAATGTCCGGTCGCCGGACTTTTTCGCAATGTCGGATTCGATCTCCATTTCCGCGGCGTTAACTTCCCTGACGGATTTTATCGGATAATAGCTCGACACTTCGACCACGCAATCCTTTCCCAAGCTCTCGAACGTCCGGACGATGATTGTGTTGCTGAGCTCGGCCTTTTTTACCGCCGTAATCAAAACCGACGGATTATCGGTTTGAAATAGGGAGGTGCGCGGATTGATTCGTCCGTCGTGTCGTCGAGTCTGATGGGGGAGTATCTCCCGGTTGAAGTTATAGGCGAGAGCAGGAATCGATGCGTCACGCCATGTCCCGGGATGTGGATAAAAAGCGTAGGAAAACTCGAACGGACCGAGACCCGCAACTTCACCTTCTCTAATGTTCGGGGCTCGCATCAGGGAAACGCCGATGTAGTTCCGGTCCGATGAGTAACCATATTTCCCGTTGTTCAGAATAGCCATTCCGTGCTCTCCGTCGGAGAAATCGAGCCACATCTGCATCGGTCTGTCCCGCTCTTCTCTGACGTCGGCCTTCCTCACACCGTCTTCGGCCGCCTCATTTCCTACGCTACTCGTCATCTCGTATACGCTTTCCCGCTCGATAACTCCGTACGGCATGTCACACGCCACATATTCCGTAGAGTAGGAAAAATCGAATTCGGTCTTGACGCACGCCTCATCCGCCTGCCAATCGCCGTGCATGTCGACGACGACCATCGGCGAATCGCGATAGAGACTGATATCCTGAATAAACACGGTTTCCTTCCGGGCCGAGCTGATGTGCAATGCATGCTCCACGCGAATCGTTTTACGAACCGGTCCGGAATCCTTGACATATACGTTGAAGGCGCCGTGCGGTTGGTACGTCTTTCCGGTCAAGTGTATGAACCACGGGTCCCATCGCATATGCGGCGTCTCCGGGTAATCGTTTTTGTCTTCGTAGATGACTATCCGATTTGCTGCTCCTTCGGAAGCGACGTATTCGAGCTCCTGTTTTTTGTCGTAAAAGGAGGTGATCGTTCCATAGGATATGTCGAGAACAACACGAACAAAATCGTTCTCGAGCATGAGATCATCATCGCGACGAATTGTTGATTCCGCGGCTCGGCGCCTATAGTAGACATCCACACCGTACGAGGGGATGGCGCGCGGGGTAAAGGCAAGTTGCCGCTTACCGGCGCGTTCTATCGATTGACTCGGTACCACATTCCCGTCAGCCGAAACAACTTGTACCGGTCCCCGTTCTCCAACCTCGAGAAATACCGGATCTGCACGGCCGGCCGGACTCGAGTTGAAAACGATGTACGGAACACCTTCCTGCTCATCGGTTTTGACCGATTCGGCGAGCTCGTTTTCGAGACGTCTGTTGTATCGTTTGGTTGTCTGATCGGAGGTATAGGTTCCGGTAAACATGTAGCCTCCGAGATCTCCCCGGATTACCGGTAGTGTATCGCGATATTGATTCATTTCATCGAGCACATCGTTCGCACCCGCCCACGTGCACGTATCTATCGGGAGCTCTTCGGTGAGGATCACGGGAAGCTCCATCCACGCTTCTCTGATGGTCATTCGCCGATCGCTGTTTGCCCCCACGACTAC
>CAYLZA010000043.1:0-10144 GCA_964387575.1 uncultured Spirochaetales bacterium
GGAATAACCAACTGGATTCATGGGTGGCGAAAGAAGCGATGGATAACGACCGCGGGATCGCCGGTAAAAAACCGCGATTTGTGGATGCGTCTCGATGAGATCAACACCCTGGTCTCGCCCGAATGGCACTGGGTCAGGGCACATGCAGGGAATGAGCTGAACGAGGCATGCGACGGGATGGTTCAGGCCGAGCTTCGTAAGCGACATTGATTCGGGCGCCGGAAACGGCTCCGATAGCCCACGATAAAATCAGCACGACACATACACGCGTATACACGGACGGACAGTCGGAGGAAATGTGCGATTTGTGTGTTTTGCGTTAAACGGGATCTACGGAACCGTGGTGCAGGTGGAAGTGGATATCCGGCGGGGAATACCGGGTATCGATATCGTCGGTTTACCCGACGGGGCGGTTCGTGAAGCGAGGGACAGGATACGTGTTGCGATTAGAAACGCCGGTTTCGAGTTTCCCCGAAGACGGATTCTCGTAAATCTCGCCCCCGGAGATGTCCGTAAGGAAGGATCACTTTTCGATCTCCCGATTTCAATGGCGATCCTCTTCGAGGAGATGGGGGAACGGGTGGGTGGCATCGATGCGTACGGCATCGATGATTGTGGAGACGCGACGGGGTCGTCGCCGGAGGAGTTCGGCGAGCAGGTTATGATTCTCGGAGAGCTCGAGCTTTCCGGAGGCGTTCGAGCGGTCCGGGGCGTTTTCGCTGCGGTTGCGGGAGGAATCGAAGCGGGAATTCGGCATTTTATCGTACCTCTCGAAAATGCGGCCGAGGCGCGGGCTCTCGAGAACGGTTCGATTTACGGGGTTGCCGATCTGTATGAAGCAGTTTCGGTTGTGCGCGCTCTCGAGGCCGGAAGAATACCGATACGTAACCGCCGAATTGCATCCGCCGGCGGATGCAATTCCGGATGCAGCCTCGAATCTATCCCCGGGAGACGGAGCCGGGAAGCCCTCCGCGTCGAAGGCGGGTTTCACAATAACACACATGACGACGGGAGTGAGGTTGGTGATTTTGCCGACATGCGTGGGGTGCCGAGGCTCAAACGGGTGATGATGGTTGCCGCGGCGGGAGCGCATCATACGTTTCTGTTCGGACCGCCCGGTTCGGGGAAAACGATGGCGGCGCAACGGTTTGTTTCGATTCTTCCCGATCTTTCCCCGGAGCAATCAATCGCTGTAACGAAGATACACTCGGTTGCAGGAATTCTCACCGGTGCGAACGGATTGATTCATCGTCCGCCCGTACGTGAACCGCACCATACCGCGTCATTGGAGGGTTTGATCGGCGGCGGGAGAAATGTATTCCCCGGGGAGGTTTCTCTCGCGCATCACGGTGTTCTTTTGCTCGATGAATCCGCCGAATTCCGACCGTCGCTGCTTCAGGCCCTGAGAGAACCGCTGGAGACCGGTACCGTACGGATTACCCGTGCCGGTGCGCGCGAGGTCATGCCCGCGAGGTTCATACTCGTCATGACCGCAAACCCGTGTCCTTGCGGAAATCTCGGTCGCGAGGACGGGGTGTGTCTGTGTACACGTCGTGAAATACAGACCTATTGGAAAAAGCTCGGCGGTCCTTTACTCGACCGGATTGATATTCGAGCTCCGATTACGCCACCCGGCGCAGCCGTGATACGGGCCGAGTCGGATCTATCGAGCGGCGACATGAGAAGTGCCGTTCAGGAGAGCCTCGAACGGCAGAGAAAACGGTTCAGGGATACCCCTATCGATACAAACGGACGGATCACGTCCTCGATGCAGCGAACAGTGTGTCCGTTGGCGGCGGAGGTGGAGGATGTGCTTCTTACGGCGTCGAGCTCGTTATCGCTCAGTGCGCGTGCCTACCACTCGGTGATACGTATCGCCCGTACCGTTGCAGACCTGAACGGCAACGAATCAATACAAAAGGCAGATCTCGAGGAAGCTATCGAGCTTCGAAGATTCGGCGACGGTGACACCTTCTGGGCCTATGCCTGAGAGAGTTGACGCTTGGATTAGGGCGGTTTCAGCGAGTATATTAAATATAGACTTGCAGTATTACCGCAAATTCAATGCGAGGTGTGAAAGTGAAGCTCTACAGCCGTAGACAGGTGATTATGGCGGCGGTAAAAGGTGCGGCAGCAACCGCTCTTCTGCTGCTCGGTGTGTTTATCGTAATAAACGCCACGAAATCTTCAGAACCGAAGCAGGTTTCCGAGGAGCCGGTGATGTTGGAACCGTCTACCGGGCCTCTGGTCCCTGTCCAGGACGGAACGGTCGATGAACGAAGGTTTACCGATGACGAAACCGAAAACATCCGCATCTATGAACGACTCAACGAAGCCGTCGTAAATATAACGCGGGAGATCCTCGCGTATTCATGGTTTTTCGAACCGGTGCCGCAGGAAGGGGGTTCCGGTTCCGGATCAATCATCGATAAGAGGGGCTACATCCTCACTAACTATCATGTCGTCGAAAACGCCTACAAAGTGCACGTAACCCTCGCCGACGGAGAGCGATACGAGGGGAAAGTTATCGGTAGCGATCCGGAAAACGACCTTGCCGTCATAAAAATCGATCCGAAAGGAAGAGAGCTTGCTACGATCCCGTTCGGATCTTCCGAGAATCTGAAGGTTGGGCAGAAGGTTCTCGCAATCGGCAATCCGTTTGCGTTCGAACGTACGCTGACAACCGGTATTATCTCCGGGCTCGGACGACCGGTGAGGGGACCCGACAACTATGTCATTCAGGATATGATCCAAACCGACGCATCGATAAACCCGGGGAACTCCGGCGGACCGTTGCTCGATTCGAGCGGAAGGATGATCGGAGTCAATACGATGATATACGCCCCGTCGGGAAGCGGCGGATCGGTCGGTATCGGTTTTGCGTCTCCCGTGGATACGGCACGACGGGTTGTGCCCGAGTTGATTGAATACGGCACCGTTCGTCGCGGTTGGATAGAGATCGAGCCGGTGACCATACAACCCTCACTACAGCGTGTGGCGAACCTCTCGGTGGAATCGGGGTTGCTCGTAAGTCGGGTGAAGAGCGGCGGAAACGCGGCGCGCGCCGGAATCAGGGGTGGAAGCTCGCAACGGGCGGTACGCTGGGGGCGTGATATCGTTTATCTCGGGGGCGACGTCATCGTGGAAATCGACGGAGTAAAGATCGAGACGTTGACCGATTTATTCACCGCCCTCGAGGATACAAAACCGGGAGAAACGGTCGAAGTGGAATATGTGAGAAATGGACGTCGGCTTTCAACGGAGGTCGAGCTGACCGAACGTCCCGATTCCTCGAGTTGGGGATGATGTTAAGCTTTTTTCCGGTTATGGTTGGTTATGCCGCCGTTTAAGGTTAAATCGAAATATGCTCCTTCCGGAGATCAGGCGCAGGCAATTGAAAAGCTTTCCGAGGGATTAAATAAAGGATATCGATATCAAACGCTCAAAGGTGTCACCGGTTCGGGAAAGACCTTTACGATGGCGAAAATCGTCGAGCAGGAGCAGCTTCCGACGTTGGTTATCTCTCACAACAAGACGCTGGCGGCACAGCTCTATCGCGAGTTTACCGAGTATTTCCCGGAGAACGCGGTCGAGTATTTTGTATCGTATTATGATTATTATCAGCCCGAGGCGTATGTTCCGTCCAAGGATCTCTACATAGAAAAGGACGCCTCGATTAACGATGAAATTGACAGACTCCGATTGTCTGCGACATCCGCCTTGCTCGAGCGGAACGATGTGATCGTTGTAGCGACCGTTTCGTGTATCTACGGTCTCGGTAATCCCGAATCGTTCAAGGACATGAGAATCGGTTTTCGCACCGGATCGGATCAGGACGTCCAGGAAGTTTCCCGAAAGCTGGTATCACTTCAGTATGAGCGAAATGACGCGGTTCTCGAACGGGGGAAGTTCCGTGTAAAAGGTGATGTGCTCGAGATATATCCAGCATATCTCAGGGAGGCGTTTCGAATCGAGTACGATTGGGATGAGGTTGCGCGTATTCGAAGATTCAATCCGGTGTCGGGAGAGATCACTGCGGAGCTCGACGGGATAACGGTGTATCCCGCAAAACACTTCGTCATGCCCGAGAGCCAGATTCACCATGCGCTCGACTCGATTCGCGAGGAACTTTCAAATCGCTATCAGGAGCTCCTCGATCAGGGCAAGCTCCTCGAAGCGCAGAGAATCAAATCTCGTACCGAATACGACATCGAAATGATGGAGGAGCTCGGGTATTGTCCGGGAATCGAAAACTATTCGCGACCCTTGAGCGGTAGGAAAAAGGGAGAACGGCCGGCGGTGCTCATCGATTACTTTCCTGAAGGATTTCTCACATTCATCGATGAGTCACACGTAACGGTCCCGCAAATCGGAGGGATGTACGAGGGCGATCGTTCGCGGAAAACGACGCTCGTCGAGCATGGATTCAGATTACCTTCCGCGCTGGACAATCGTCCGCTCGTATACGGGGAGTTCGAGGAGTTGATTCGGAAGACGATATTTGTAAGCGCAACGCCCGGAAAGGAAGAAACAAAAAAATCGAATCAGATAGTCGAACAGGTAATTCGCCCTACCGGTTTGCTCGATCCGGTGATAACGGTACGAGAAACGACGGGGCAGATAGAGGATCTTTATGGTGAGATCCGAAAACGTATAGAGGTCGGCGAGCGAACGCTCGTTACAACGCTGACCAAAAAGATGGCCGAGGATCTGACCGACTATCTTTCGGGTTTGGGACTCAAAGTACGCTATCTTCATTCCGAAATCGAAACGGTGGAGCGGGTGGAGATTATTCGTGATCTCAGAACGGGAACGTTCGATGTTCTCGTCGGTATCAATCTGCTTCGTGAAGGGCTGGATCTTCCCGAGGTATCGCTTATCGCTATACTCGATGCCGACAAAATCGGGTTTCTTCGTTCGGCAACGTCGCTCATCCAGACGATCGGGAGAGCGGCGCGGAACGAAAACGGTAGCGTAATCATGTATGCGGATCGCGTTTCGGATGCAATGCGGACGGCGATCGATGAAACCTCTAGAAGACGCCGCATTCAAAAGGAATACAACGACGCCAACGGAATTACCCCGACGACTATACGCAAAGAAATACGCGATATCATTGTTCGTAAAAACGAAGAGAAAAAGAAGGCCGAAGAGACGTCGTTGGAGGTCCTCAAGCAGAGCTTTAACGTGCTTATTCCGAAGGAGCGCAAGCAACTGATTCGAGCGCTGGAGAAGGAAATGGATGAGCGGGCGAAGAATCTCGAGTTCGAGCAGGCGGCCGTCGTACGTGATGAAATGCAGAAGCTGAAGGAAATGGTCGGATAGACGCGCGGTCCTTGTCTATCGAAGCATACGGAGGAATGTATGGAAGCACACCCGTCCCATCTTCTCGTTGTAGATGATGATCCAATCGCCCTTGCATATATAAAAACTGTTTTCGAAAATGAACCGAGAACCGTTGTGCACACGATTGAAGATCCGCGAAAACTCGATGAGATGCTCGCGGCCGCACCGATGTCGGTGGTGCTTCTCGACTTGAATATGCCGCATATTTCCGGAATGGATGCGCTGAAGAAGATTCGAACCGATTATCCGGAGCTTCCGGTGATTGTGGTAACCGCGGAGGATTCGATAGAGACTGCGGTTGAATGTATGCAGCTTGGTGCCAACAACTTCATGACCAAGCCGATCGAACCGAATAGAGTAAAAGTTGCGGTACGGAACGCGTTACAGCTGGTCGGATTGAAGCGCGAAGTCGAAGAACTGAGTCATCACCTGCTCGAACGTAATCTGGAGAATCCAGATGCGTTTACGGAAATCATTACCTCGAGCGATGCGATGAAGGATGTGTTTCGATATGTGGAGGCAATTTCAGGAAGCGACAAGAGTGTTCTCATAACCGGGGAAAGTGGTACGGGAAAGGAGCTTCTTGCCCGCTCTCTCCATCGTGTCTCATGTCCTGACGACCCGTTCGTCGCGGTCAACGTAGCCGGGTTGGATGATACGATGTTTTCCGATACGCTTTTCGGGCATGCTCGTGGAGCGTATACGGGCGCACAAACGAGTCGGGAGGGACTTGCTCTCAAAGCCGAACGGGGGATCCTTTTTCTCGATGAAATTGGTGATCTCCCGCAGGCTTCGCAGACGAAGCTATTACGGATCATACAGGAATGTGAGTTTTATCCTCTCGGTATCGATGAACCGAAACGGTTCGAAGCGCGGGTCGTTGCGGCTACGAATGTGGATCTCGAACAACGCGTAGAGGAAGGAACGTTCAGACAGGATCTCTACTACAGACTGTTGACTCATACGATACGTATTCCCCCGCTCAGAGAGCGGCGAGAGGACATCCCGCTACTCGCCGAGCATTTTAATAAAGAGGCATCCGCCTCACTAAATATCGGGCATACCGCGCTTTCGCGAGAGGTCATCAATCGGCTTGTTACATTTGAGTACCCGGGGAATATCAGGGAGTTGCAGTCATTGATCTACGATGCGGTCAGCAGATCTCAAGCCTCGGGGATAACGGTAGAGAGTCTCGAAAGAAAAAGCGACTCGAAAACAAGCTCGTTAAGGCCTCATCAAGAGGTCTCGTGGGATTCAATCGTCGGGTGTTTCGGGCGCTTCCCGACCTTACGGGAAGCGGAAGAATGTCTCATAGAGATTGCCATGAAGCAAAGCGGAGGAAATCAATCGTCGGCGGCGGAGCTCCTCGGGGTTTCTCAGTCGACGATGAGTCGAAGGTATCGCAACTCCTGAGCGTTAATAGACATGAAACGAGCATCAATATACTTCATAGCGATATGTATTGTTTTATCCGTTTCCGCTTGCCGCGAACGGACCGAACGTGATGTAGAAGTCGAGTTGCCGCCGACACCTGTATTGTCGATCGAATCGAATTGGGCGGTTATAACCTCGAGCCATCTCCGGCTGCGTGAGCATCCCACGGTCGACTCGGCGGTGATCACAACTCTGTGGCGCGGGTACGTGCTCGAGGTGATTTCGAAACAGAATCGCCAGGTCGAAGTGGAGGATCGGCAGGATTTCTGGTATCAGGTTCAGTACGGTGGGCTTCAAGGTTGGGTTTTCGGAGCGTATCTCGAGTTCTACGATACTCAGGAAGCTGCAGAGAAAGCGGGGGAAACGAAAAAAGAATGATCGAGACAGTGGTCGATCTCCTGCCGTGGATACTGCCGCCGATCCTCGGTTCGATAATAGGGTATGTTACCAACGCGGTGGCTATCCGTATGCTCTTTCGTCCTTTTCGCGAATGGCGTGTTATCGGAATACGGGTGCCCTTTACACCCGGTATTATACCGCGACAACGGTATAAGCTCGCGGAAAATATTGCGGAGATGGTTTCGCGTGAGCTCCTGACCGACGACGCCGTTTTGCGACGCACCGAATCCGAAAGCTTTCAATCGAGCCTGAATGAAAGCGTTGCCGGAATTACGACGAAGGTTCTCGAAACCGATCTTCGTACGATGACGCAACAAGACCGGAGCGAACCGGATTCCAATGTGCGCCCGATCGTATTCGATATCCTGCGGCAAACGGTTGTCTCGGAAGGGTTTTCCCGGTTAGTACGATTCATCATCTACGAAGGTCTCCACTATCTGACGTCGCGTCCGGTCAGCGATCTGCTCGAGCGTGAGCCGAATATCGAGGTATCCGCCCGAAAGATTCACGAATGGATTACCGAGGATTCACGGTTTGAGTCGATTATGCGACGTGTGGAAGAGTGGCTCACCGACCGGGTTGCACGTAATGAAAAAATCGACGACATGATACCCGAATCCGCTGCATCCGCAATCGTCGATCTCGTAGACAGAGTTTACGATCCCGCTTTTTCGGCGTTGCTCAGGTGGCTCAGAACGCCGGAGATGCGGAGTGAGCTCGAGAGACGGGGACGTTATCTCGTGCGTGACATACTCGATCGGCTTACCGCCCTTCAGAAGCTCTTCATCACCGCGACGCAGTACGACCGGCAACTCGAGAGCAATATGCCTGACATCGTCGATGATGCGCTCGAAGCGGTGGAGAGCATCGCGGCGAAGGAAGAAACGAAAGAACGTCTGCGCGAGGCGGTATGGAAAGAGCTTGTTACCATACGAAACTCAACGCTCTCGGAGCTCGATGATCGTTATGACGTTGAGCTGCAAACAAAGATTGCCGGTGTTATTCGCAAGCTCGGTGAAGCGTTTCGCTCAAAAGGGGGAGAGAAAATCGTGACGGCGGTGCTCTCATATGCTGAAGAGCAGGCCGAGCAGTCGACCATACGCGATATTATCGAGCGATTTACTACGATAGACGATATAAGCGACAAGCTCTCGGTGACGATCGTGGATGGAATCAAAAACGCTCTTACTCGTGATGGAAAAGAAGGGGATTTGGGTAGCAAGCTCGTAACCGAGGGTGGTCTGCGAACGATAGGTTCGATACTCGGTGTCGACACGTCGGTAAAAGAAAAACTCGATGCGGCGCTCACGCGCTCGGTCGTCGAGCTTATCAATCGTAAGGTTCCTGAAATTCTGAGCAGCCTCGACGTCGAATCGCTCGTCGTCGAAAAAGTAAACAGTCTGAATGTCGAACAGGTGGAAGGGCTCCTCATGCGGGTAATCCATCGACATCTGAAGTGGATAAACGTATTCGGTGCGATTCTCGGGTTCATCATCGGAATGTTGCAGATTTTCTCGCAAATCGTGTTATAAATTGCGTATTATATGGTCACGCAAAAAGGATTGAGCCCGTGAAATCAATAAATGTTGCGGTTGTCGGCACGATTTCGGATGAGTTGCAAAAAATCACGGCGGAGCTGCCCAAAAAAGAATATTCCTTTGATTTCTCCGTGGAAGCGAAAGAGGTTGTTTCGGCGATTGAACAACGTGATATCAACTTCGTACTAGTCGATTCGAACATGGAAAATGACGGAATCTCCTTATGCCGGTCGATCCGTGGGAAATACTACGGAACTCCGATCGAAATTATTGCGATCGTTGATTCGGAAAATCAGTTGGAGGAGTACTTCGATGCGGGAGCAGATGATGTGGTGATCAAACCGATACGAAAGCTCGAGCTCAAATTCAGACTCCAGGCGGCGGGAATCCGGTTCAAACAGGCAATACGGCTTCTCGATGAGCGTGATTTTTTTAAAAAAGCCGTGAAACAGGAAGAACAACTGGCCTCGAAAATCCTTGATCATCATCTGGTTTTGAAGGATGCATTTCAGAATATCGAATCGATAAATGAGGAGCTCGAAGCGACGAATCGCCGATTGGAAAAAGTTGCGAAATATGATCTTCAATCGGGTCTGCTAAACCGGGTCACGCTGTTTGCCTCGATTGATATGGAAATCGAACGTGCAATTAGAACGAATATGCCGCTTTCCGGGATCATGATGGATATCGACAAGTTCAAATCGATAAACGACGAGTACGGGCACCTCTGTGGTGACGAGGTAATTGCTGCGATAGGGAAACGGTTGGGCGCATCACTGCGGAAATACGATCACGCCGGCAGATACGGCGGTGAGGAGTTTTTCATCATTCTTCCGAATACCACCGTACAGCAGGCGTACATGATTGCAGAGCGGTTCAGAAAGGAGCTGCAGGATACGGTTCTCCATTGCGATGAGGTTGAGCTTCGAATTACCGCTTCATTCGGTATAGCGCACTTCGGCGAGGGAGATAACCGGGAGATGTGGATTTCCCGCGCCGACAAAAACATGTACATCGCCAAACAAAACGGAAGAAATCGGGTCATCAGCGAGAATACTGATGCTGATTCGGGATTCGCAACGTAAACGTGCTTCCCGTTCCTTCGGTGCTTTCGACGGTAACATTTCCTTTGTGAACAAACGCTATATGTTTGACGATCGATAACCCAAGCCCGGTTCCTCCGAGAGCTCGGCTTCGCGCCTTGTCTACTCTGTAGAAGCGCTCGAATATCCGCCCGAGCTCTTTCTGCGGGATACCGCGTCCGTGATCGGTAATCGAAATCTCAGTTGCCGATTCTCCGGCAACGACTCGAACAAGAATCTCAGATTTTGGTTCCGAGTACTTGATCGCGTTATCGATGAGATTGGACACGGCTCGCTCGATAAGAAGCGGATTCCCCCACGCCGTCGTTCCGCTCGGGCACTCCA
>CAYLZA010000044.1:0-10125 GCA_964387575.1 uncultured Spirochaetales bacterium
GGATCGGAGTCGTAGCGTTGAGCCTTGGCATAATTCCCCTGGTAGAGTCTGACGCATGAGCCGTTTAGTAGATCGATTGCAGGTATGATAAGCATGAGCGAGAGTATACCAACGTCTGATCGTGATCGGCAATATCCAGTTGCATCACTGCTCTGCGCTTGTGCTCCGTTTGCACGGATAGTAATATGCGATGCATCCGGATATGCCACGTAAATACGAGCTCGAAACTATTCCGATTTGGGATGCCTACGACAAACACACCGAGTGTCCGCTCTGTTTGCTCGAGGACAAGGCACAGAAACGATATCTGGCGTTTTTTTTAGGAAACTCGGTTATGGCTCCCAATGTACGCGTCGAAGTCAATCAGACCGGATTCTGTCCTGATCATTTCAAGCAGCTTTTCATTTCAGCGAGCAATCGACATCCGCTTTCGCTCATGACGCATACGCATCTCAAAGACTTGATCGACGATTATTCGCTTCTCGAAGAGCGGCTCAAATCGGCCTCAGAGCACGGATGGAAGATTGTCAGAAGACGAATCGAACGATACCTTTCGCTTTCCGAGGAGCGCGAGCGCTCGTGCATGATATGCGATCGTCTCGAATCGACATTGGATCGTTATGCGTTTACGATCGTCTATCTGTGGAAAACAAAGGACGAGTTTGCAGACGCGTTCAGATCGTCCAAAGGTTTTTGCTATCACCATATGAGACGAGTTGCGGTGATGGCGCGTCGTGTTCTCGGCAGGAAAAAGTTTCGGGCATTTGTGTCGGAGCTTGCGTCGCTTCAGGCGGCAAGCATGCACCGTCTCGAGTCCGAGCTCCAATGGTATACGCAGAAATTCGATTATCAAAACGACGACAAACCGTGGGGTACGTCAAGAGATGCACTCGAACGGGCAATCCAGAAACTCACGGGAAAAATCATGGACGATTCCGTGGAGTGAAGCGAGAAACGGGCTGGTCGGAAGCCAATGAAAGTGTCGGCGATTTTATCGATTTGAAGACTTACGTATTGTCTTCCGAGCTTTCTGAGCCGATGATCCTTCGTCGGGTTTCTCCGCCGAGCTTTCGGAGTTTCTCCTGAACATGTCTTTTTCTTCAGCCAGACGCTCCGCTACCTTTTTTTCGTTCTGTAGGTGAACGATAAGGGCTATCGCGGCGACAACGGCAAAGATGATCCCCAAAACACGCAGTGCATTACCTACCGCGAATCCCACTATTGCTAATACAATACCTGCTGCAATAATACCATAGTAGATATACCGTGTTTTCATATTTGCAGTATACTAATCCTAATATCGAGAATTCAAGACGATCTGGGTGCGTGTGACCTCCCCCGCCGTATAGACCTATGCTCGAGCGGGACGAGGAAAACGCGCAGGGGACGTACGATACAATACGGCACATCCGTCCGGATGTTAAAAACATCATCGAGGTCGTACTGGGTCTCAACGACGCGCTGATCGAGCTGACCGGTGCCCTTGCGGGACTGACGTTTGCGCTGCAGAACACGCGTCTGATTGCTCTGGCCGGATTGATAACCGGTATAGCGGCGTCGTTTTCGATGGCGGCTTCCGAGTATTTGTCTACAAAAGCCGAGAGAGGAGGCAGCGAGACGAATCCGATTAAGTCGGCGGTGTATACCGGGATCGCCTATATCCTCACGGTAGTACTGCTCGTTTTGCCCTATCTCGTTTTCGCCGATTATCTGCTTTGCTTGATCTGTACCATAGCGATAGCTATTCTTATCATTTTTGTTTCAACTATTATGTTGCCGTGGCGAAAGATTTCTCATTTCGCAAGCGCTTCTTCGACCGCCCAGTTGAGCGTGCTCCCCGCGCCAAGTGGAACGCACCCGTCTATCTCTGCCTCAACAGTGTGTGGTTTTCGAGTACAGGTGATACGGTTTTCGTTACGCGGCAGTCGATAGAAACGGGCACCGAGCTCACTCGTAAACGGTTCGAGCCGATCGAGCGCGTCGTGGTTTTCGAAAAAATCAATCAGGAGCGGGAGTGCCGTCGGGGCCGAGTATACTCCTGCGGCGCCGTCGGATCCCTCTTTTTCCCTTTTCGGGTGGGGCGCGCTATCGGAACCAAAGAAAAACGCCGGATGGCCTTCGATCACCACCTCCTGAATTGCTTCTCGGTCACGCTCGGACTTGAGCACCGGTTTGCAGTAGAGATGTGGCTGCAATCCGTTTCCGAGCAGATCATCGATTGTATGAATCAGATGGTGAATCGTAACGGTAGCGGCAATTCGCGGGGAGTGACGCTTTACAAAGTCAACGGCCGCCTTCGTCGAAACATGCTCCACGACGATTCGAAGGTCGGGATAGTTGGTCGCGAGTTTTTGCACGACCGGCAGAAACGATCGTTCCCGATCGAGTACCGGATCGCCCGGGGTTTCGGCGTGGATACAGAGCACGATCCCGAGATCCTCCATTCGGGCGAAGAGATTCTTTACCTCATCGGGATCGGAGATCCCGTCCTCTGCGTTCGTGGTTACCCCCGACGGATAGTATTTACCTGCGAGCGCGCCTGCTCGGACGAGCTGATCGATATTCGGCGGTGTAAGCGTCGAAATGATTTTGAAAGTCCCGAGTGGTATCAATCCGGGCGCGGCCGCTTTTATGTTCCGAGTGTACTCGATCAGCTCCCGTGCGCGGATTATCGGTGGGTTGGTATTCGGCATTACGAGCGCGCGGGCGAATGACTTTGCCAGCGTTCGTGCATATGCGCTGAGCGGTGTACCTTCGCGCAGATGTACGTGAAAATCGTCGGGTTTGCGTAGCGTTATTGTATCCATACGCACGAATATTTACAGAATATGTTCGAGAAAGCGCTTTGTCCGCGGTTCGGAAGGTGAATCGAACAAACGGTTCGGCGGGCCGATTTCCACGATCTCTCCCTCGTCCATAAAAACTACCCTGTCTGCGGCTGCGCGTGCAAATCCCATTTCATGGGAGACGACGATCATCGTCATTCCCTCGCGTGTGAGATCGAGCATAACGTCGAGAACCTCTTTGATCATTTCCGGATCGAGCGCAGAGGTCGGCTCGTCAAAGAGCATCACTTTTGGGCTCATCGCAAGTGCTCGTGCTATAGCAACACGTTGCTGTTGGCCACCCGAAAGCTGTTCCGGATACGCGTTTTCCTTCTCGGCTAATCCAACTCTCGCAAGCAACGCACGACCGGTCTCTTCCGCCTTCCGCTTTTCGATATGTTTTACGATCCTCGGCGCGAGGGTGATGTTCTCGAGTGCGGACAGATGGAGAAATAGATTGAAGCTTTGAAATACCATTCCCACATCTTCGCGGATTCCTCGTATGTCGGAACGCTCACCGGTAACCTGCATATCGTCAACCCAAATTTCTCCGGATGTCGGGGTCTCCAGCCGATTTATGCATCGCAGCAGTGTGCTCTTTCCGCTTCCCGATGGTCCGATAATCAGGACCACTTCGCCTGCGGATACCTCGAGATTGATGTGTTGTACCGCATCGAGCTCGCCGAAACGTTTCCCGGCATCGATCAGTCGAACGATTTTGTCAGCCATGGTCGCTCATTCTCTTTTCCATTATCGCCACGACCTTCGAAAAGAAGAGCGTAAACACCAGATACACGAGCGCTACAATCGTGTACGACTCGAAGTATCTGAAGCTCGTCGAGGCGAACTCCCTTCCTCTTCTGAGAAGATCCGAAACAGCGAGAATCGAAACGAGCGAGGAGTCTTTCAAAAGCGCAATAAACTCGTTTCCGACCGGTGGGAGGATGATTCGAAAGGTCTGCGGAAGGATGACCTTTCTGATCGCCTGGGCACGGGTCATCCCGAGGGCGAGCGCCGCTTCCATCTGCCCCTTCGGGATCGATTGGATTCCCGCGCGAAAAATCTCGGCCATATATGCGCCGTAGCAGAACGACATTGCGGTAACCGCCGCTACCAATCGGGGAAGTCGGACGAATTGTCCGAGCGCGAAGTATATGTAGAACAGTTGAACGAGAAGCGGGATACCGCGGATTACTTCGACGTAGATGGTCGCTATACGATTGATGATCGTAACGCGTGATATCCGACCGAGACCTGCGATAAGCCCGATGATGAGTGCGATTATGATCGAAAGTACGGTGACCTCGAACGTTCGCAGGATCCCGTCCGGGACGAACTTGATGATGTCCCAGAAAGGATCCGGCGATGCAATCGGAAGTATGATGAGCAGGGCAAACGCACCGAAAAAAGCGATCCGCCATGCAGAGAATACCGACTTTTCGCCCGTGTCCGGTATGAGAGCCCCGTCCGAT
The DNA here is from genome assembly GCA_964387575.1 of uncultured Spirochaetales bacterium. GTDB lineage: Bacteria > Spirochaetota > Spirochaetia > ARS1246 > ARS1246 > CAYLZA01. Next base: position 4,298 of record CAYLZA010000044.1, read on the forward strand.
ACTTCGATCCGGGGCTTTTTTATCTCAGCCACTTATCCTTGAGCTCTTCGACCTTTTCCGATTCGATGACCGCTCGGAGCCCTCTGTTTATCCTTTCGAGGATCTCCGTATTACCTTTGGTAACGGCGACGCCGTATTGCTCATCGGTAAACGGTTCTCCGACGATCTTGAGCCGTCCCTTGTAGTTATCATTTTGGAGCACATAGTCGGCGGCAATCGGTGTATCCGCAACGACGCCTTCAATCCGCTCGTTTACCAGATCCTCGATTGCGAATCCGAGCTCATCGTAGGTCCTCAGCTCGACGCCTTCCGTATTCTGGACCTCGATAGCTCCGGTTGTTCCGATCTGCGCGCCGACAGACTCGCCCGTGAGATCCGTCAATTCATCGACACCACTCGTGCTCTCTCTGACGATGAGCACCTGACCGGCATTGATGTACGGGATCGAGAAGTCCATCGTTCTTTGACGTTCTTCGGTTATCGTTACCGAGGATGCAACCGCATCGTACTCGCCTGCACCGAGACCCGCAAAAATACCGTCCCAGGCGGTGTTCCTGAACTCAACGGTAAATCCCCCGGCGGCGGCCGCTTCGTTGAGAAGATCTATGTCGAATCCAACAATCTCCTTTTCTTCGTTTACGAACTCCATCGGCGGCCATGTTGCATCCGTAGCGATGACGATAACGTTGTCATCGCTTTGACCTGCCCCGAAAACAAATCCGGCTGCAAGACATGCACCTACGAACAACATGAGAATTTTTTTCATCAGAAACCTCCCGCGATTATTTGGTATTAAATAAGATATTTAATTCTCAGCGAATTCGTTTAAAAAGTCAATCAAATTACCTGGTTCGATGGATCATCTTGACTATCGTCGTCTCATCAACGTACTTTGCTTCACGAGGTACATCATGGCCGAAAAAACGTTACCATTTTCACGGGAACAACTCGAATCGATCGCAGCCGAACACCCAACGCCGTTTTATATTTACGATGAAAAGGCAATAAGGGAAAACGCACGCAGGTTTGTGGATACCTTTTCCTGGGTGTCCGGCGGGTTCAAGAATTTTTTTGCGGTAAAGGCGCTACCGAATCCGTACATCATCGAGATCCTCAGTGAGGAAGGAATGGGAACCGATTGTTCCTCGCTTCCGGAGCTCCTGCTTTCACACGCCGTGGGGCTTCGCGGAGAGGAGGTTATGTTCACATCGAATGATACCCCTGCATACGAGTATCGTACTGCAAGAGAAATGGGGGCGATCATTAACCTCGATGATATCAGCCATATCGATTTTCTCGAGCAAAACGCCGGTTTGCCCGAGCTGATTTGTCTACGATACAATCCCGGTTCTCTGAAGGAGGGAAATGTCATCATCGGTTCACCGGAGGAGGCGAAATACGGCTTTACCGAAGAGCAACTCATCGACGGATACAGAGTTCTCAGACAGCGTGGCGTTCGCAGATTTGGGCTTCATACGATGGTCGCTTCCAACGAGCTCAATACCGAATACTTCGTCGAGACCGTAGGAATACTTTTCGATCTCGTAGACAAGATTTCAAAGCAGGCCGGTGTACGTATCGAATTCATCAATCTCGGCGGTGGAATCGGTATTCCCTACGGCCTCGAGGAGAAACCGGTCGATCTCCGCTATCTGTCGGAACAGGCACAGCGGAAGTACGACGAGATGATCAAGGGAAACGGGCATCATCCGATCCGGATCGTGATGGAATGCGGCAGAATGGTAACCGGACCGTACGGCTATCTGGTAAGCCGAGTGCTTCATCTGAAAAACACCTACAAAAACTTCGTCGGACTCGATGCTAATATGGCAAACCTGATGCGCCCGGCGATGTACGGTGCGTACCACCATATCACGGTGCTCGGTAAGGAAAATGCGCCGCGTACGAAGACCTACGACGTTACCGGTTCGCTTTGCGAAAACAACGATAAATTCGCGATAGACCGATCGCTTCCGGAAGTAGAAATTGGAGATCTCGTTGCGATACACGATGTCGGTGCTCACGGACATGCGATGGGATTCAACTACAACGGCAAGCTCAGATCGGCCGAGCTTCTTCTCAAGGAAGACGGCTCGATACAGCAGATACGAAGAGCGGAAACTCCCGATGATTACTTCAAAACGCTCGATTATGCAGGTCTTCGTGAGATTTCCGTCGGCGTAGGTTGATTTCGGCGGGCTCAGCTGAACGGAAAGCCTCGTTTCAGCATCGATGATTTGAATGCGCGGTTGAGACGCGCCTCGACTTCGGATGAATCGGTACAGCTGAGGAGCTCGGCTCTGAATCGATCGTCCCGGATAACCCGTATCAGAACCGACAAGGCCAAAAGGTATTCGAGCTGCATCCCCGGCGGATTTGCGACGACAAAGAGAAAGTGAACCGGTTTCTCATCGACGGAATCGAAATCGATTCCGGATTGGGAAATACCGAGCGCCATAACGATTTCTCCCACCGCCGGGGTCTTTCCGTGTGCAACCGCCACGCCTTTTCCAAGTCCGGTGCTCTGTACGTGTTCACGTCCAACGACGGCCTTTTCGAGGTAATCTCGACGATCGAGATCGCGAAATACAGGTACTTTTTCGAGGAGCTCGTGAATCGCTTCGTATTTCGCCGTACTTTCGAGATCGCAGCAGACCGTACCGTTTTTGAAGCAGTTAATACGCTCCATATTCGCCTCTTCTTTTAATATCGACATATTTCACGCTTTTTTGATACGATTCGAGGACAACATGAGATTCGAAGTCTTCTACATTGATCCCGAAATCGACAGTCGGGGTGCTGGATACGCAAAAATCATCGCCGATTCTACCGGATGCCGGGTCGAGAATATTAGCGTCGTCGATGTCTATCTCGTCGAAGGATTCGGAGATATCGAGCCTTCGGCGCTGAATGGTGTCTTTTCCGACCCGGTAGCGCAGCGGTGTCTTCCGGATCCCACACCCGAGGAGCTTCCGGGCGGCACGGAGTGGGACGTATTGATCGAAGTTGCGTATCGACCGGGTGTTCACGATCCTGTGGCGGGTACTGCGCGGATGGTGTTGGCCGACCTTTTGAGCAAAAACGGTGAAGGAAACGACGACCAAACCTTTGAGCGTGCCGGTGTGGTGCAGACTGCACGTCGATACTGCATTTCGGGGAAAGGAATCGACGAACCACGTGCGGAAAAAATTGCCGGGTGTCTTCATAACCGGCTTGTCGAGCAGGCGAATATACTGACCGGAGCATCGGTCCGTAGTGGGAAATGGTTCCCCGCCCTGTATCCGGGCGCGGTTGCCGCGTCACCGGTGACCGTCGAGCGATTCGACCTCGGAGCGGCCGGCGATGAGGAGCTCGAAGCGATTTCAAAAGAACGGCTTTTGGCGCTTACGATTCGGGAAATGCGGTCGATTCGCGACTACTACGGCAGATCCGAAACACGCGAGGACCGAAAAAGAAATGGTATTGGTCCGGCGGCAACCGATATAGAGCTCGAAATGCTCGGACAAACCTGGTCCGAACACTGCAAACACAAGATTTTGAACGCACGGATTACCTATCGTGAATATGTCGATCCCGATTCGAATGCCGGTTCTCATGGCGAAGCCGTGTCATCCGAAGAACAAATCGATTCGCTGTTCAGCACCTATATCAAATCGACCACCGAAAAGCTGCGGGGATCCCGACCGTTTTTGCGTTCGGTTTTTCATGATAATGCCGGCGTTATCGAGCTCGATGAGGATACGCTTCTCTGTTTCAAGGTGGAGACCCACAATTCACCTTCCGCACTCGATCCGTATGGTGGGGCGATAACCGGGATTGTCGGAGTAAACAGGGATATTCTCGGAACCGGGAAGGGGGCGCGGCCGATATTCAACACCGATGTTCTCTGTTTTGCCGACCCGGATACGCCGTCCGAAGATGTTCCTGTGGGTCTTCTCTCTCCGGAACGGGTAATGCGCGGCGTGCACAAGGGGATCATCGACGGAGGGAACCAGTCGGGGATACCGGTGGTCGCCGGAGGTTTTCAGTTCGACCCGAGCTATATCGGGAAACCGTTGGTGTTCTGCGGTACCGGTGGGGTACTTCCTTCGGAAATCGACGGCGAGGGTTCCTGGATAAAACACGTCGATCCCGGAGACGACGCAGTTATGATCGGCGGTCGTATCGGAAAGGACGGAATTCACGGCGCGACATTCTCTTCGCTCGCCCTCGATGAAACCTCGCCCACCTCGGCGGTTCAGATCGGGGATCCGATCACCCAGAAACGGATGAGCGATTTCCTCATCGAAGCCCGCGATCTCGGGCTATTCAAAGGCATAACCGACAACGGCGCCGGTGGGCTTTCCTCTTCGCTCGGTGAGATGGCGGAGCTTTCGGGAGGAATACGGATCGATCTCGATGCATGTCCGTTGAAGTACGAGGGGCTTGCGCCGTGGGAGATCCTCCTCTCGGAATCACAGGAACGGATGAGTTTATCGGTCGATCCGGCAAAGACCTCGGATTTCATTACGCTCGCGCGAAGACGAAGCGTAGAAGCGACGGTGGTCGGATGCTTTACCGGTTCGGGATATGTGGAGGTGTTTTCAAACGGGGATCCGGTTGCGCGTTTGTCGGTAGATTTCCTCCACAACGGACTTCCTCCGATGGAGCTCGAAGCGGAGTGGCGTCCGAATCGTTTTTCACGGCGCCGGTCGGGCTATGAACGGTCGAGTCCGGCGGGTAGCAAAAATACGCGCACAGATGAGACCCGACACGAGCCTGTATACGACTCCGGACACGAATCGGGTTCGACGAATCGGCTCGGTGAGGCGTTTCTCTCGGTTCTGTCTCATCGAAATGTCTCGTCCCGGGAAACGCTGGTGCGTCAATACGATCATGAGGTACAGGCGCAATCGGTGGTTAAGCCGTTTGTGGGAGAACGGGCGGATGCACCGAGCGACGGAGCGGTACTCAAACCGAAACCCGAGAGCTACCGCGGGATAACGGTAACCCACGGCATATGTCCGAAGCTTTCGGAAATCGACGGATATGAAATGGCGAAATCCGCGGTTGATGAAGCCTACCGGTCGCATATCGCCCTCGGCGGTAATCCCGAGCATGTTGCGGCGCTCGACAACTTCTGCTGGCCCGATCCGATCTACACCGAGGAAAACCCGGAAGGAAAACGGCTGTTGGCGACCCTCGTTCGCACATGCCGCGGGCTCAGTGAAGCGTGTCTTGCATATTCGATTCCGCTCATCTCGGGCAAGGATTCGATGAAAAACGACACGCGGATCGGGAAGCGAAAAATATCGATTCGTCCGACGCTTCTGATCTCGATGACCGGCATCATAGACGACGTTCGTCGCGCATGCACATCGGATTTCAAAACGCCCGGGAACCTACTCTTTCTGATAGGGCCGACCGGAAAGGACCTCGTAACGAGTATCTACGAAGAGATCGCGGGGTCGGTCGGGAGCGGAATGCGTGAAGCGACGAATCCTTCGGTGGATATAGCGCGGTCGTTGCCACGCTATAGGGCGCTTGCGGATGCCATCGAATCCGGGGTGGTTGCTTCGACGCATGATCTTTCAGACGGCGGGCTTGCTGCGGCGGTCGCTGAATGCGCGATAGGAGGCAAAATCGGCGCGGAAATCGAGCTTTCCCGGATTCCCACGCTTTCTCCTGCTATGGTCGGCGAAACCGCCGCGCTCTCCCCGGAAGCGATTCTATTCAGCGAATCGCCTTCGAGAATTCTCGTGGAAGTTGCCGAGCACAATGTCGATCGATTTGCGTCGTTTTTTGACGATATAGACTCAGCCGAATGGGGTCGGATCGGACGGGTTACC
>CAYLZA010000045.1:0-1658 GCA_964387575.1 uncultured Spirochaetales bacterium
GGCGGTCATCGGGATTACGGTTCCGCTCTTTGTGATCGGTCCGGTGCTGATGTATATTTTCGCGATGCAGTTGCACGTGCTTCCAACGTCCGGTTGGATCACGAGCAAGTACGGGGCGGCAACGCTTGTAATGCCGGTAATTACGTTGAGCTTTCCCTATTTTGCTTATCTTGCACGTCTTTCTCGAGCGAGCATTCTCGAGATTCTCCGCAGCGATTATGTACGAACCGCACGGGCTAAGGGAATGAACGAGACGGTTATCATGTTCAAGCATGTGTTGAAAGGAGGGCTCCTGCCGGTAATCAGCTATCTCGGTCCCGCTTTTGCAGGAATTGTTACCGGTTCAGTCGTCGTTGAGCGGATATTTCGCATTCCCGGGATGGGACAATTTTTTGTGCAAGCCGCTTTCAACCGCGATTATACCCTGTTAATGGGGACGGTCATCGTTTTCTCTGCAATCCTCATTCTCATGAATTTTATCGTCGATATCGTCTACGGATGGCTCGATCCGCGGATCAGTTATACATAGGAGCAAAGCATGGCTGAAGTAGCCCCCAAGAACAATCAGCCGTTGGATCCTTCGGAACAACCACCCGCACAATGGGAACAGCCGATCAAGGGTGTAAGTCTGTGGAAGGACGCGTGGCGGCGACTATCAAAGAACAAAATGGCGATGATCGGGCTCGTTCTCGTTGTCCTCTATATAATCGTTTCGATTTCAGCGCCTATTTTGCCTATTTACTCATACAAACGACAGGTTATCGATCATCAGTTCCTTCCTCCGTCGTTGACAAAACCTGCCGGTGAGTTGATGTACGAGCGGCAGGAAATGCTGATAACCGCATACGCGAAGAAGGAGGAAAGAGATACCCTCAACGATGAGGAGCAGGCGGAGCTCGCGGAAATCCGGGAGCGGATCGAAAACGAGACGATGGAAATCGATGGCGAGATCGTCAAAGTACATGAACGACGCTACCTGCTCGGTACCGATTCTCTCGGACGCGACCTTCTCGCACGGATCATATACGGGGGACAGGTTTCGATTGCTATCGGGGTCGTCGGTACGATCACGTCCGTGTTGATCGGAATAATTCTCGGTGCACTCGCCGGATACCTGGGCGGAAAAGTCGACTACTTAATCATGAGAATTGTCGACGTCATGTACGGGCTTCCCTATATGATGCTCGTCATCATTTTCATGGCGATTTTTGGTCGGAATATCATGAATCTCTTCTTTGCGCTCGCTATCGTCAGCTGGCTGACCGTCGCCCGTGTCGTACGAGGGCAGATCATCTCGCTCAAAAACTCGGAGTTCATCGAAGCGGCGCGATCGATCGGCTCGAGCACGGGAAGGATTATTTTCAGGCATCTCGTCCCGAACACGCTCGGTGTTATCGTCGTGTTTTCAACACTTCGAATTCCGTCGTTTATCATGCTCGAGGCGTTTCTCTCGTTTCTCGGTCTCGGCGTTCAGGCGCCGTTTGCATCATGGGGATCGCTCGTCGGTGACGGAGTCGACGGGATGAACCTCTATCCATGGCGGCTTTTTTCCCCCGCTTTAGCTATGGTTCTCTTTCTCTTTTCCATGAATTTTCTCGGTGACGGTCTGCGTGACGCTCTCGATCCGCAGAGCAAAAACCGAATGTAAGGTGGTTATT
>CAYLZA010000045.1:1668-10006 GCA_964387575.1 uncultured Spirochaetales bacterium
AGTACGAAGGCGAAACGATCCTCACCGTCGAGGATCTGAAAACCTACTTCAGTACCGACGACGGTATCGTCAAGGCGGTCGACGGCGTATCGTTTGAGTTACACCGCAGTGAGACGCTCGGTATCGTCGGAGAGTCGGGGTGCGGAAAATCGGTTACCAACCTTTCGATAATGCGGCTCGTCCCCTCACCTCCCGGGAGAATCGTCGGTGGACGTGTGATGTTTCACGATACGGATATTCTGAAACTGCCGTTGGAGAAGGTGCGGGCGCATCGCGGCGGAAAAATATCGATGATTTTCCAGGACCCGATGACCTCTCTCAATCCGTTTCTCAGGATTTCCACACAAATGGTGGAAACGATATGTTTGCATCAGAAGCTCGGAGGAAAGGCGGCGAGACAGAAGGCGATCGATATGCTCAAGCTCGTCGGTATTCCGAATCCTGCTAAGCGTGTGGACGATTATCCACATCAGTTTTCGGGAGGAATGCGGCAGCGCGTGATGATCGCGATGGCGGTCAGCTGCAACGCGGAGATTCTCATCGCGGATGAACCAACTTCAGCTCTCGATGTGACGATTCAGGCGCAGATCCTCGAAATACTGAAAAACCTTTCCGACGAGCTCGGGACCGCGGTTATCATGATCACCCATGATCTCGGTGTCGTCGCCGGCATGTGCAACAACATATGTGTGATGTACGCCGGAAGAGTTGTGGAGCAAGCGACCGTGGACGAGTTGTTTGAAAAACCGCGTCACCCGTATACCCAGAGTCTTATCAGGTCGGTTCCTCGTATCGATCAACCGGGAAAAGACCGACTTTATTCGATCGAAGGGCAGCCCCCGAATCTGATAGATCTTCCCGATTGTTGCACCTTTCATCCGCGGTGTCCGTTTGCTATGGATATATGTAGACGAAAGTATCCTCCGTTGAATACCGATGAGGAGCGGGTTGTTCGCTGCTGGCTCTATGAGGAGGATCGATAGGTGAGTACACAGACTTCATTACTCGACGTCAAAGATCTGAAAATGCATTTCCCGATACTCGAGGGACTCGTTATCCGACGTCAGGTCGGAGCGATACGCGCGGTCGACGGAGTAGATATGTCGATACGTCAGGGAGAGACGCTCGGATTGGTCGGAGAGTCGGGGTGCGGGAAATCCACGACCGCACGGGCGATAGCGCAATTATATAAGCCGACCGGCGGACAGGTTCTCTTTGAAGGACAGGACCTCTGTACGGCAACACCGCACGAGATGCTCAAAGCGCGGATGGATATGCAGATGGTTTTTCAGGATCCCTACGCATCGCTCAATCCGCGAATGACCGCCGGAGATATCATCGGCGAACCGATGTCGATCTATACCAAACGGAAGCTTCTCTCGCTCTCTCGCAAAGAGATACGCGAGCGAGTGGAACAACTGATGGAACGGGTCGGGCTTTCGCGCTTCTTTATCAACCGATATCCGCATGAGTTTTCCGGTGGCCAACGTCAGCGTATCGGTGTTGCCCGCGCACTTGCACTCAATCCGAAGCTCATTTTGGCCGACGAACCGGTGAGCGCGCTCGATGTTTCGATACAGTCGCAGATCCTCAATCTACTGAAGGATCTGCAGTCCGAGTTTGATTTGACCTATATGTTCATAGCCCACGATTTGGCGGTAATCGAGCATATCAGTACACGTGTCGCAGTTATGTACCTCGGCAAGATCGTCGAAGTCGCCGATTCGAGTGTTCTCTACAAGAATCCGCTTCATCCCTACACAAAGGCGCTTCTGTCGGCAGTACCGATTCCGGACCCGAAGGTAGAACGAGAGCGGAAGAGAATCATCCTCAAAGGCGATGTTCCGTCTCCCGACATCGAGCGAATCGGGTGTTATTTCTTTGACCGCTGCCCGAATGCGATGCCGGGTACGTGCGACAAGCACATTCCGCAACTCAGAGAAATCGAGTCGGGACATACGGCGGCATGCTTTCTCTATTTCAAACCGGAAGATCAAACCTGACCTGACCACACAAATACGGCGCTAATCAGCCCTCAACTTGTTTGTGCATAACAGTGCATTTTCCTGGATTTCGGGAACCCAAGCCACGACTATGCCGTATTTGTGTGGTCAGGTCAGGTCTTGCTCGTTCGCCCGGCGTTTCGTATCCTGTACGTATGGCAGAGAATGACAAGCGCGAAAGTGAACGCAAGGATGTTCAAATCACCAGCTATATCCGGAAGGAACGACCCGGTGGTGGTTACGCTCTGATGCAGTTTATGAGCAAGGATCTCTCGGAAGGTGGGATTTTTGTCGTTACCGAAGACCTCAATCTTTTCGACATCGGCGAAGAGGTTACCCTTATTGTCGATAAGAACAAGGAGCGGTTATATGAAGGTTCGGCACGCGTGGTCCGGTCCACGCGCGAGTTCGAGTCTGAAGGAAAAATAACTGGAAGCGGATTCGGACTTATGTTTGTATCCACCGATGATTCGTTCAAAGAGATGGTTCGGGAACAGCTCGAAGAAAAAGCATCGTAGAAAAACTGCGGGGTGGTTTTTCGATCACGGCTCATGCTCGGCGCCGACGATTGATATCAGTATTTGAAAACACTGTCGCCGACGAATTCCCTCAGGATGGAGTCCGCAGGAATGTTCTTTGACGGGATGAGGATAAAGTTTTCGAGAAGCTGTGCGAGCCTTCGAGCCTCATGGTACTCCTCGTGATGCGGCTTGATGGTCCGTAGAAGCGGCTCTGCGAATGCCTTGAGAACCGGCAACTCATAATCAAGCGCCGAGTTGAACGCGACATCGGCGTTTCCTTCATAGGGAAAAATATTGGCGCTTTCACCCCGTCGCACGGACGGCCATCGGCGAATCGTGTCGAGAGCGCTGTATCCTCTGAATTGATGGTCGCGCACCATTCTGCGAATCAGCCGCACGTCGGTTGTCGGAACGCGGTTTCGATCGTCGATATTGAGCTGGGTAAGTGCCGAAACATAGATCTGAAACTTGCGTTTGTCCGGGATCCGGCGCGTGAGCGTCGGATTGAGACTATGTATTCCTTCGATGAGCACGATGCTTCGCGACCCGAGACGGAGCTTTCTTCCTATTTCGCGTCGTTGTCCTGTTTTGAAGTCGAACCTCGGAAGCTCGGTTTCCTCCATTCCGAATAACGTTATGAGGTTTTCGTTGAGATGAACGACATCGATCGCCTCGATCGACTCAAAATCGAATTCTCCTTCCTCGTCGCGCGGGGTGAGCTCTCTCGGCAAAAAATAGTCGTCCGTGGACATTACCACCGGCGTAAACCCGACGACTCTTAGTTGCACCGCGAGTTTTTTCGTAAACGTGGTTTTGCCCGAAGAGGAGGGACCGGCGATTAACACCAGCTTTACGTCCGATCTTCGCGCACTGATTCGATCGGCAATTGCTGCGATTTTCTTGTCGTGAAGTGCTTCTGCCACGCGAATAAACCGCTCGATCTGTTCGGTTCGTGCGAGGTGGTTGAGCTGTCCGGCGCTTCCGACACCGAGGATATTGCCCCATTGTCGATACTCCCGAAAAATCGAAAAAACGACCGGTTGCGGTTTAAACGGGCGCACGGTATACGGATCGCCGATTGGGGGATACCGGAGCAGAAAACCGGGATCGTGCTTCATCAGCTCGAAAAGCTTGAGCATCGATGTTCGAGATACCAGCGGTCCGTGTGATATGTCACGGAAATCCTCACACTCGTATATGGGTATCTTTGGTTCGTTGCGATGCTCGAGAAGCTGCATCGCAGCGGTTCTGCCGGTTTGTTCGAGCAGCTCGAGGGCATCCCGATAGGAAAGAACTCGTCTTACAATCGGCAGATCGCGTTCGACGAGTCGATTCATTTCCTCCGAAAGCAAGTCGAGATCCTGCTCGGGAACACCTTCGTTTTGATGAAAATAGTAAAAATAGCCGTCACCGAGGGAGTGACCGATAACAAGGCGCCGATCCGGAAAGACGGTATCGGTCGCTATCGAAAGCAGGAAACAGAGTGAGCGTCGATAGATCCTCGCACCCTCGGGGGATTCGAGCGTCACCGGTCGTATTTCCGCGTTTACCTCGACCTTGAAGGAGCAACTCACGATTTCGTTGTTTACGAATGCGGCGACGGCGGGAAACGGGAGATTCGTGAATTCATCACGGTCCAGTAACTCGGATACGCGGGTGCCGTATGGGATCTCGAGTGCATGTCCGGATGGTGTTTTCACTTGAACGTGCTGCATACAACTCGGGAGTGTATCATTGATGCGGCTTGCGTGCACATTGTATAGTGATCCGAATCCTGTGGAATTCCAGTTTACCGGCGATGGACGACGAGAAGGCCGCCATTGGTAGCGTTATCAAAGAGGTGATAGCGCTGCTGTTCTCATTTTCCACAGGATTCGGATCACTAAGTTCGGATCACTAAGTGAAGCTCGAGGAGATAATCATCATGGAGACATTAAGAGTCGGCGTAATCGGGCTGGGTATCGGGAGACATCATCTGCGTGCATATACCGAGCACCCACGGGCACATGTAACCGCGATTGCCGATACCGACGTGAACCGTCTCGCCGAAATCGGCGATGAGTACGGCGTCGAGGGCCGCTATCAATACGCTGAAGAGATGCTGTCCAGGGAGAAATTCGATATCGTAAGCATCGCAACACCGAATATTTATCACAAACCACTTTCGATCATGGCGCTTGAAGGTGGGGCGCATGTGTTGTGTGAAAAACCGATGGCGATGAATGCCGAAGAGGCTCAGGAGATGGTTTCCGTCTCCGAACGAACCGGGAAACGGCTGATGATCAATTTTTCGTTCAGGTTCCGCGAAGAGAGTCAGGCAATGAAACGGGAAGTCGAGGCCGGGACTCTCGGGAATATATACTTCGGTCGCACCGTCTGGCATCGACGGCGAGGCATTCCGAGATTCGGAGGATGGTTCGGTCAGAAAAGATTGTCCGGCGGAGGACCACTCATCGATCTCGGTGTACACCGGCTCGATCTCGCCCTTTGGCTTATGGGATATCCGGAACCGCTCTGGGTCATGGGAAGCGCGTATAATCACCTCGGTTCGGCTTTGGCGGATAAAGCGGGCGTTGATTTCTCCGTGGAGGATCTTGCGGTTGGCTTGATCAGGTTCAACAACGGCGCAACCCTCGAAGTCGAGGCGTCGTGGGCCGGAAATATCCAGGAGAAAGAGCTGATGGAGACCCGGCTTCTCGGCACCGACGGGGGATTACTGCAGAAGAATATCGGCGGTGGTTACGATCTGGTTACCGAGCTCTATATCGAGCGAAACGGATCGATGTTCGATATGAGGCTCGATAGTGCTTCGGCTGCAAAATCATCCTCTATGGCGCACTTCGTAGATGCAATCATCAATGATAACGAACATATTGCAACCGGCGAGGAAGGTATGACGGTGATGAAGCTTCTCGATGCGATCTATCTGAGCGCGGAACGGGAAACCCCTGTCAACGTGTAAACGACTTCGCTACACACTTCCGGCTCGTCGATCCTGCTGCTGACGGCGTGCTGGATGTCGCGATGGATGGACGGTTACTCCGATGGAAGGATTTTTTCCACTTCTTCCTTGGATAGCCCCTGCTGAATCGTCACTTCATCGTTTTCTCGTGTCTGAACCACCGGTTGTTCTGCGTAGCGGTTGCTTTTTTCGTCGAGAAGCAATTTGACCATCGGATACTTCGGATCCTCGGAATTCGATTTCACGACAATACCGATCGCACCGTTGCTCATTTTTACATAGGTACCGATCGGAAAAAGCGAAAGTGTGTAGACCAGTGCGGCGAGCACTTTTTCGTCGTAGCGCTTACCGGCATCCTTGAGCAGATCCATCAAGCCGGCGTGCCCGTCAATCCCCGGTTTATACGGCCGTTTGGACGTTGCCGCGTTGTACGAGCTTGCCACGGCGAGTATTCTCCCGTTGAGCGATATATCATCTCCCTTTATCCGCCGCGGGAATCCCGAGCCGTCGAGCCGTTCGTTGTGTTCGAGAACTGCCCGGCATGTATTAGGAGGAAACTCGAGCGATTTGAGCATTCTGAATCCGATAACCGGATGCGCCCCAATCGTCTTTTTTTCCTGATCGTTGAGCTTTCTGTCCGACAGATAAAGCTTGTCCGGGATTTTCAAAAGTCCGATTTGATGAAGCAATCCCGCAAGCCCTACATCGATCTGCTTGAATTGCGGCATTTTGAGATTTTCGGCCAGCGCGAGTGCGAGTATTGCTGTTTTAACCGAGTGCGTGGCGACGAAAGTTTTGGCAGGAGAGTCCTCGTCGCGAAGGCTGAGCATGAATCGTCGATTTCTTTTGAGCTCGACGATTATTTCCTTTACTTTTTCGGTCAGCTCGTTGAGACGAAGCTCATCTTTTTCCTTGAATCTGTCGAATACGCCTTCGAGAAACGTAACGGTTTGTTTGTAGAACGCGACCGCCTCTTTTTTGCCCTGCTCATCTTCATAGGATTTGGTAATTTCCGGCCCTTCACTGCTTTCTTCGACGGCCGAAATCGGAGGGGCCGAGGTCTGCTCCCCTTCGGTATAGATGTTCCTAAAACCCCAAGCCACAAGCCGGTTTTTGACCTCCCGTGTAACCGGGACATCCGGGGAGGCGAGAATATAACCGCTGTCGAGATAGACCGCTTCGGAAAAATAGGCGGCGCCTGTTAGCTCGTTGAGGGCTACCTTTTTCATATAACAATTATCGGTAGTGTACAAAAAATATACACATCTTGGCAAGCTTGCACCTGCAAATATCTAGTGGCGCGATTTCGCCGACGCGACAACCGGTCGGGTGAATGCCTACGTTGGGTAGAGGCTGGTGCTCGACGGAACTGGCGTGATACGATTCGCAGGCGGGGAGGCGAGGATGGGAAACCGCGCGTGGAGAAAGATATCGCAATCGATTTGGGCGTTCGACGACAGTTGTACGGTCTACGCGGTGGAGGGTAAGGACAGTGGTGGTATGGTCGTGTTCAATGCCGGTACAGGGATGTGGCTCGATTCGATACATGAGTTACCCGACACGGTTTCGATGCTTATCTGCACGCACTTTTTCAGGGACCACTCGGCCGGGGCTGTTCGCGCCGCCGAAAAAGGTATCGAAATTCTCGCTCCGTACTGGGAAACCGAGCAGTTCTCGGATCCGCTCGGTCTTTTTAACCGGCGTGAGACCTATATTATTTATGACAATATCTGGGATTTGTATTCACCGATCGACGAGATCCCGGTCAGTCGTTTTCTCCGTGATTGGGAAGAAATCGCGACTCCTGCCGGGATGTTTACGGTGGTTCCGACGCCGGGAGTTACGCTCGGTGCAATCACGCTCGTCGGCCGGGTAGACGGTCTGCAAACTGCATTTTGCGGCGAATTGATCCATTCTCCCGGGCGGATAGCGAGAATCGCGCCGCTTCAGTATAACTACAACGATCTTCCCGGCGCCATTCGGCTGATCTGGTCGGTGCGGACCGTAATTCAACAGAAATCGGATCAGCTTTTTCCCAGTCTCGGGACGCCTATTTGCGGATCAACCAAGGTAAATGAAGCCCTGTCACTCCTCGAAAGAAACCTTCGTTCACATATCGAGTTCAGACCGGATCACGCACATCTGCTCGCGGAGCTCGATGAGGACCCGCTGATCAAGGTAAGCGAGCATCTTTATCAGTCGCGGCTCGGAAATGCGAGCACCTGGTTTCTGATAAGCGATTCCGGAAAGGCGCTCGCGATCGACTATGGATACAACATGATTGCCTCGACCGGAGCGTCTTATTGGCATCCTCGAAACCGTCGTGCCCTGTTGCACGGCATCGAAGCGCTCGAACAACGATTCGGCATACACGGAATAGATGTGGTTTTGGTGACCCACTTCCACGATGATCACGTAAACGGCATCCCCTTATTACAACGACGCTATGGAACCCGTTGCTGGGCCGGTGAACCGTTCGCATGGATTCTCGAGGATCCTTCCGAATCGCGATTTCCTTGCACGTGGCCCGAGCCGATCGAGGTCGAGGAGAAACCGCTTGGCGAAGCGGTTTCGTGGGAAGAATACTCATTCGTACTTCATCCGATGAGCGGTCACACCCGATTCAGTACGATCGCTGAATTCGAGGTTGATGGAATGAAAGCCGCCGCTACCGGTGATCAGTACTTTTTTGTTGATTTCAAGACGCCCGGAAACGCGCCGATGATGCACAACCACGTCTATCGAAACGGCGCCTCGCTATCGAGCTTTGCCGATTCCGCCGAGGTTATCCAGCGGATACACCCGGATTTGATCGTGCCAGGACATGGAGAAGCCTCGGCGTTGGAGACGGA
>CAYLZA010000046.1:0-9926 GCA_964387575.1 uncultured Spirochaetales bacterium
GTAAGGGAATGTCTCAAAATATACTTCCGGCGTTTGTGCGGTACCATATACGGCGAGAAAAACAAACATCGTAAAAGCGAAACTGATTCGAATTGCAGAAGCAAACTTCATTTAATAACCTCTGGTGTAATTCATGGGGTATTGCTATGCAACTCGTATTCGACACGAATTCCGCACCCACATCCGCGGTTTTTACGAAGACGCTCGGTCTCGGGATGGGAAATTGCAATAAAGAGCACTATAGCGAAAATCGACGGCGTTCCAATCCATTCGATCCAGCGATGATAATCGTTCCCGTAATTGAGCATGTTCTCCGCCAATGTGACTACCCGGTCGCTTTATTGACACGATACTGCCGGCTCGCGAGAATGGATCGTACGTCTATGCCGAGTCAAACATTTTTCAATCTGAAGCACGAAAAGCGAAACAGGTTTATCGAAGTGTCGCTACACGAGTTCTGCACAAACAGTTTTCGTGAAGCATCGGTCTCGCATATTGTCGATGAGCTGGGAATCGCGAAGGGAAGTGTGTATCAGTATTTCAAGAACAAAAAGGATCTCTACCTCTATCTCGTCGACCGCGCGGTTAAATCCAAATTCAATCATATCGAAAAATCACTCGAGGAATCACTCGGGGAAGGGGCCGCGGCATCCGCCGATTTTTACACGCTCTATTCGGAAATCATACTTGCCGGCGCCGACTTCGATTTCGGCAATCCATCGTACAGTCTTCTCATCACCAACGCGATGCAGGAACACGATACGCGGGAGCTCGAAAGTCTTCCGGACGATCTTGTACGGAGATCGTCTGAGTTTCTCAATGCATTCGTCCGTCGCGGGATTACCCGGGGCGAAATCCGTCGGGACGTCGATCCGGCGTTAATCGTGCATCTTGTGAACTCGATTACGTTGAGCCTGACCGGCTATCTGGAGGAAAAGTACGATTTCTCCCTACCTGAGCAGCTCAGACATCCCGATCGAGCGCTTCCTTTTTCCGACAATCAGCTCAAAAACGCAGTATATGCCCTCATGGAAGTAATCCGAACGGGACTTTTTCCAAGAAAATGACCGATTAGTCACATTTTCGCTTGACACCTTCTATAGCTCGGCATATTATGACCATACAGTCACATGACTGATCGGTCACAATTAACATCAAGGAGCGTAATATGAGTATTTTTGCAGCGATTTGCTACGGATGGGCGGCTATCGGAATAGGCAGCCGCATAGCAATGGGCATAATGGGAAACCGATGGAAACAGTGGGAGCTCACGCAGGCGTATTCGAGCAAACGTCCGGCGTGGGTAGTCGGATTAGCGATTTTTGGTCTTCTTCTAATTGCATTTACCTGGTACCGGACTATCGTCGGCACTACCGAGCTCGGCTGGATCGTAGCAACATTGGTATCGCTTACCGCAGTAAAGGCGGGTATGTTTCTCTTCAAGTACGAGCAATTCCGTGAATTCGTTTCCCGGGCGCTCTCGAGCCGTCGAACGATGACCGTGTTGAATATCGCTGTACTTCTGTTTTCGGGCGGCCTCGTTGCGATGGGATTGTTATTGTACAGCTGATCCGAAAGGGATTATCGGTTTCGGCGGCAAGGAAGAACGAAGACGTCAATCGCCCCGCCGTCGTTACCAGCTGCGAGTATTCATGCTTGAATCGCCTCCAGTCCGGTTAGTAAACCTGCGACATCAACGATTTCAGTGGGAGTCCGCGCCGTCTTAACAAATCGAGAATTTGACCATATCATAGAGCGGCATGATCGCCGGTGACCTCAAGAACAAGATCGACCAGATATGGGACGCCTTTTGGAGCGGCGGTATCGCCGATCCTCTTACCGTCGTCGAGCAGAAAACCTATCTCCTCTTCCTCAAGCGGCTGGACGAGCTCGAGACGCAGCGAGAGGCCAAGCTCAAGCTGGGGGCGAAGGACGTCCGGGACTCCGTATTCGGGCCGGAGCAACAGGAGTTCCGATGGTCCCGATTCAAGGATCTATCGCCGCAACAGATGTACGAGCTCTTTACCCGCCCGACGGGCGTCTTCGATTTCATGAAGAACCTCAACGATCGGGGCGGTTCTACGTACGGGAAGCTCATGGAAAACGCAACCTTCATGATTCCCTCCGCCGGTCTGCTGGACAAAGACGTGCGTATGCTCGATGCGATCCCGATGGAGAACCGGGATACTAAGGGAGACCTCTACGAGTACATTCTTTCGAGTCTCGCAACCTCAGGCAAAAACGGCCAGTTTCGCACGCCCCGGCATATAATCAAGATGATGGTCGAGATGGTGGAGCCGAGGCCGAATGATCTCATCTGCGACCCCGCAAGCGGTACCTGCGGATTTCTCATGGCCGCCGGGGAGTATCTGCGGGAGCATAACGAAGATATCTTCTACGAACCGGAGAAGGTCGAGAAACTTCCAATCCCCCTCCCAGCCGTCGAAGAACAAAAGCGCATTGCCGCCATCCTTGACACGGCGGATCGACTCCGATCCTTGCGGGAGCGGGCGATCGCGAAGCTCGATGAACTCGCCAAGAGCATCTTCCTCGATATGATTGGGGATCCGGTGACGAATCCGAAGGGGTGGCCAGTCATACAAATAGACGATCTTGGCTCCGTTCAAGGTGGATTACAGCTTACGCCGAAGCGTGCCGCTGAGCCTATCAAAGTTCCTTACTTGAGGGTCGCCAATGTACTTCGAGATAGGTTGGATCTATCAGAGATAAAAATTATTCGCATATCACAGCGAGAGCTTGTCCGTACTCGCTTACGGGAAGGGGATATTTTGGTTGTAGAAGGGCATAGCAATCCAGAAGAAATAGGTCGCTGCGCCATTTGGGACGGATCGATTTACCCGATCACGCATCAGAATCATTTAACACGATTTCGACCGGAGCCATCACTCTTGCGAGCGAGTTACTTTTCGATGGTATTGAACTCGGAAGCAGGTAGACGTCAACTTTGGGAGAATCGAAGAACAACTTCGGGTCTAAATACACTAAGTACGTCCACGCTAAAAAGGATGCGGTTACCAGTCGCCCCAATCAAACTCCAGGAGCAGTTCGAGCGCAATATACGATTTTTAGGTCGCTATAACTCAAGAATTGACGAAGACAAAAAAACTGGTCACGCTTTCACAATCGCTTAGCCAACACGCCTTCAAAGGAGAGCTCTGACCATGACATGCAGCGATTACTCCTTCAGCCGACACGCAGTGGACAAGATGTTCACCCGAGGCGTATCGACCGACGAGGTCAAACAGATAGCCGAAGGCGGCGACCTCATCCAGGAATACCCGAACGACACTCCGTACCCAAGCTATCTTCTGTTAGGCTATGCTGACGGTAGACCGCTCCATGTTCTGGTGGCGCAAGAGTTCGAAGACGGGCCTTGTATCATCGTAACGGCGTACGTGCCCGACACCACCTACTGGCTCGATGATTACCGAACCCGGAGGAACAGAGAATGAAATGCACTATTTGTAAGATAGGCGAAACCGAAGTCGGTCACGCGACGGTTACTCTCGAGCGCGGCAATACGACGGTCGTCATCAAAAATGTCCCCGCCGACGTATGCACCAATTGTGGTGAGTACTACCTAAGCGAGGAGATCACGAAAAAGGTGATGAAGATAGCCGAAGAAGCCGCCTCCCGGGGCGTGCAGGTGGAGGTGGTGAACTACGCGGCATGAGCGGTAGCGGCAACTTCGGCTTTCTGCAAGACCAGTGGCCCGAGCTCCATCACTCTGCAAAGGAAGCCGAGACGCTTGCCGGCACGGCGCCGTGGTCGAGCGCCTTCACCTGCCGCTACACAATGGAATCGGCGATCAACTAGGCATACGCCGCATACGAGCTCGCGGAGGCTGCAAACGACGGGTATCTTGTACCATTCAACAACCTCTCGGTGCCCATCAAGTTTCCCCGGGAGGGGATAAAGTACGATGAGCTCATCGAGGATGAGAAGCGCGAGTACGAGGAGAAGCTCTACGACGAAGAGAGCGAAAATCTTCCGGAGTTTATCGAGTCTAACAAGATCAATCAGTGGGTTTTCAACGAAGACACGGTGGACCGAGTTCTCCAGTTCCTCATGGAGACGGGCATCAGAGTCGGAGGTGGCGACAAGCTCGGGAAAACCATTATCTTCGCCCGAAACCATCGGCACGAGCAGTTCATCTCGGAGCGATTCGACGCGCTTTATCCGGACAAGACGGGCAAGTTCCTCAGTGTCATCGACAACCAGGTGAAATACGCCCAGTCGCTTATCGATGAGTTTGGTGTCAAAGACGGTGAGCCCACTATAGCCGTGAACGTCGACATGCTCGACACCGGCATCGATGTGCCGGAGATCCTCAATCTCGTCTTTTGCAAGATAGTAAGGTCGAAAGCGAAGTTCCGGCAGATGATCGGATGAGGTCCACGGCTCCGCCCGGATCTCTTCGACCCGCACGAGGACAAGAAACAGTTTCTCATCCTCGATTTCTGCGAAAACTTCGAGTTCTTCGGTGAAAATCCGCACGGCATGGTCAAGCCACCGCAGCACTCCCTCACGGAGCGAATCTTCAACAGACGCCTCACGCTGAGCCGACTCCTTCGTCACGGGGACTACCAGGACGAGTACTGGACCGAGGCGCGTCCAAACGATGATCGAACAGATTCGACGGGCCTTCGGCAGCGGCCAGCCACTTACGTTGCTTGTCAGGCGCATTTTATAAACAAGCTCATCGACCATCTGACCGGGAACGGTTACGTAGATCCTGCGCAGCTCGTTGATGTGCCGTATACCCAGTTTCATCCGGAAGGCATATTCGTCGTTTTTCCCGAGGAGGATGTGATGGAAATCAAGGATGTGATGGATGAGATCAGGCACAGGGCGCAGATCGGGTAGGGAACCAAAGCGTGCAATGAATGGCGCGAACACGAACGTGTAATCTTGAGTTACGCCCGAACGTTTAAAAGAATCGTTATGCTTATTCCAGACTACCAGTCTTTTATGAAACCCCTTCTCGAGCTCGCAGGTGACCGGCGGGAGCATTCACTCAAGGAAGCATACCTCAGTCTGACGGATCGCTTCGAGCTCACAGCGAACGAACGTAGCCAGCTTATCCCCTCCGGAAGACAAGAAACGTATAAGAACCGTATCGCGTGGGCACGGACCTATCTGAGTAAGGCCGGGCTCCTCGAAAACACTCGCCGTGCGCACTTCAAAATTACCGATCGTGGCCTGGATGAGCTTCAGAATCACGGCGACGAGATTTCAACGAGCTATCTGAAGAAGTTTGAAGAATTCGTCGAGTTTCAAACTCCGAATAAGGAGACTACGAACAAAGAAAAGCCTTCTGTCGGCTCCGCGACGGGTCAGACTCCCGAGGAAGCAAAGGGATACGTCGGCCAACAAGCCGGTGGGCACCGCCGTCGCCGGCGGCTTGCTTATGGGGTCCAAAACACGGTAGTTCTCGTCGACGGTGCTCCGGTAGATCAAGCATTTCCCAAATAGTACATTGTAGGCAACGGAGAAAAAATAATGGTCATAGAGCAATGCAAACCATACCACGCACAGTCCGCCGGGACGACGACGCTTCAGCCGGCAGATGGGAAATCGGTCTTCAAGATGTATTATCTCGATATTGTGGGCCGAAAAGATCGTACACGATACGAGTGGGACCAAAGTCCGCTCGACAAGGATGCTTTCGAGGCGGATCTCCGCGGATCGACGCTCGAAGGGGTGGGATTCATCACCGCATTTCCGCACATCACCAAGGTGTTTCGATTCGCGCCCGATGCCGAAACGGTGATGCACGTCCGGGCGTTCAACACGAGCGATTTATCGGAGCTCGATCTCGACAGAGGATCCGGGTGGGTCGAGTTTGCGTGTTATGCGGAAGCGCTTATTGCGGCCGACGAATATCGGTTGTGGGCCAAAGTAGAGACCGTCGAGGAGTACCTCGAACGGTGGAGCGGTTTTTCCGATGGACCGATTACATCCGAATCCAAGCTCAGGGAATACTGGAACCGGTAGGTGCGACCGAATCAATCACGGACGGCCGGGGGATTGTGTTCGTCGGCCGAGATTTACCGTTCCCGGGCGAATCAATAAGTACTACTTCGGACCGCTGCGTCGAAGATCGAGCGTATAATGAACGGTCCGTGCGATCTCGACAAATCCGTGTTTCTCGTAGACCTTTCGTGCCGGTGCATCATGTTCGAGCGTGGAGACGCGGACAACCCCAAGGTTCTTCTCTCTGAAGAGATCGAGTATCCACCTATGCATCGCTGAGCCTATTCCCATGTTGCGGAAATCTGGATGTACGGCGTTGTTGAGCACCTCTCCCGTGAGGTCCTCCTCGTCGATGCTGTACATGGCATATCCGACGATTTCGCCGTCCGTCTCCGCAACCACCACCTGATCGGGTCGCGACAGACACGCATCCCGTATGTTCTCCGTTTTTCGCTGCCACCATGGGCGAACTCCTATTTGTCCGTGTCTATCTTCAATGAGCTTATGAATTGTATTCTTTCCCCACGCCGTGCGGGTAATATCGAGTATCGTCTGCAGATCGTCGTTCCTCATACATCTGATTTCGATCTCTTCATGCTTTTGTTCGTCCATCGTGATCCTCGTATCGTTTCCAGAACGCCCGCCCCGAGTCGTGGCTCACATCGTCCCATTCGTCCCGTTGTTTCAATAATGATTTTCTAAGCGCTTCGATCACTTCTTCGTTTTCTTTTTTGCCCGACAGATCATCGGTCTCCCAGGGATCGTTTTCGAGATCGAAGAGTTGTGTCTTTCTGCAATTCTCGCTTGCGTATTCGATCAATTTATATTGTCTATTTTTGATACTTCGTATCTTGTCGGTATACGCGAAATACAATTCGTTTCGCACGGCATCGTCGCGGTGGTTTATAGCACGGACGAGGCTTTTCCCTTCGACGGAGTCCGGGATTTCACTTCCGGTGAGATCGCATAGCGTCGGGAATATATCGAAGATATACGCAAATGCTTCCCGTTTTTCGCCTTCCGGAATCCCGGGACCGGAGAATATCAACGGCACCCGGACGCTGTGCTCGTAGTTGTTCTGCTTTCCCATGAGTCCGTGCTGCCCAACCGAGAGGCCGTTGTCTCCGGCAAATATAAACAGGGTGTCATTTTCGGAGTTTTTTTCATCGACGGCACGCATAACTTTGCCGATTTTATTGTCCAGATGCGTTATCATTGCGAGATATTCCTTTATATGCCGTTTTACTACTGAAGGATCTCTCGGATAGTCGGCAAGCACCTCGTCCCGTACATCTCGTATCCCGTAATCGAACTCGTGCTCCTCTCGGAAATTCGGCGGAAGTGTTATGTCGTCCTCCGAATACATCTCCAGAAATTTCTCGGGCATCGTTCTCGGATCATGAGGTGCCATAAACGAAACATAGATAAAATACGGCTTATCACTTGTATAATTTTCTATGTAATCGGTAACGGCATCCGCGAACAGCTCGCTCGAGTGTTTTCCCGCTACGACGTGGTCGCACACATTGTCCGTGGTCGCATTGTCGAAGAAGCAGTTCCGCGTTCGTTTAGCTCTGCTCTCGTATTTTCCTGTCGGATCAAATGCGTGGACCGGAACGTTCCAGTGATCCTCCATACCTCCGAAGAATATCTCACCACCTGCGGTAAAGCTTCTCGCGTATGATCCGGTACCGTTGTGCCATTTCCCGGTGCCGAACGTTTCATATCCGTTTTTCTGCAGTGCCTCGCCCAGTGTTTTGTGCTCCTCCGGGATTCTTTGCCCTTCCCGATCGATGTGAAACAATCCTCTTCCGGTGTGGAGCATCGCCCGGCTCGGCATACACACCGCAGGTGATGTTCCGCACGGGATATGTGCGTTTACGAACGAGGTACCGTTTTTCACGAGCCTGTCGATATTCGGAGTCTTGATCAGATCGTTTCCCAACGCATGAATCGTGTCGAACCGCTGATCATCGGTAAAAAAGAATACGATATTTGGTTTTTTCACGTCGCCCCCGCAATGGTATTATCGTTCCATATTTTTCAGATAATCGACGGTGAACATATCCTGCTCGACTTTGTCGCTTCCAAACTCTACCTCCTCGGTAAAGACTTCGGTACGCGAGTTTCGGATATCCGAGTACATGACATACGCAAACGGATACAGACGACCGTCGATACGCTGATACTTCAGAAATACCATATTTTTGAGAATTGTTCCATCACGGTAATACTCGATCCGGACATATCGAGGATCATCACGGGCAATGAACGCGACAAGCCGATCGTAGGGAACATCTTCGTCGGTGTCGGGAATGAGCTCGAGCTTGTAACATGAGGTGCCTTCCGAACGAACCCGTTTTTCGAGCATTCGTGCCTCATAGAGACTCGAAAGTCCTCCGGAGGTTTCGCCGAGATCATAGAAACCGAAATCGGTGCCGTCGGCCGATTCGGTTAGAACATCCTTACCCATTTCGCGAACTCGTCCGGTCATCCCGAAACGGGCCCAGACGTTGTCTCCGGTGATGAGATAGGCATTTCCCTTCATGATCGGCGGAGCGAGATAGACCGAAAGCGAATGAATTTCTCCGTCTATCGTCATCGAATATGTCTCAAACGAAATCGACGTTCGGGCCCGATCGTTCCTGAAGGTCTTGATCTCACTCAAGCTGTAGAATCGATCGCCCATCATCTGATCGTCCGCGGTCTGAATGACCTCATTCGCGTCCTGGCCGAATGCAAGTCCCGGCGCCAGCAGCACGACCGCCAGGACGATGAGCAACCGAGTGGCGATCCGCCGTTCGGCGCGATCGGTCGACTCCACCCGACCGATCGCATGGGCGGTTTTTATTATTGTATGTGCGTTATTGGTTTTCATTGTGATCTCCTTATTTTTTTCTCGTATACTATTGACAGCAATGCCGGGTGTATCGTCAGCGAAAACAGAAATGCAAGCGCCATCGCGATCGAGAGTACGATTCCGGTGCTCCGCATAGCCCGCATGATCGACGGGATAAACGAGGCGAAACCGATGATCGTGGTAAGCGACGTGAGGAGGATTGCCCGTCCGGTTCTCGACACGACCCGTTGTATCGACCCCGCCCCTTCGAGGAAATAGCGATGATTGACGTGCACCGCATCGTCGATGCCGATTCCGATCAAGAGTGGTACGGCGATGATATTTACAAAATCGAATTTGATTCCAAAGATCGCCATGATACCGAAAAGCGATCCGAACGAAAGAAGCAAAGGAATCAGTGAGAGAATCGCTACCCGCAGATCCCGGAAATCGATCAACAGAACGATGAATATGACACCGAGCGCGACCAGCGCGGCTCTTAAACCGTCGGTTTGCGCTATCCGGGTCATCTGATCCGCGGCGAGCACCATACCGGTGGCTCTGTCGGTTATCGATTCGAGCTGCCCGGTCAATGCGTTGCGAAAATCGACTACCCAGGGATTCCCGGAGGGCGCGATATTCACCAGATACAGTTCGCCGTTTTCGGATCGATAGGAATCTAGATAGAGCTCGGGCACATCCTCCTCGCCTATCATTCCGGTCGATGTCATTCGAAGAAGCCTTTCCTTCGCCGCAGGTGAGATTTGTCGCTGCAGCGCGGGGAGCGCACCAGGTCCTTCGGCTTCGAGGAGCGCATCCATGGGTGTGGAAAACGCCTTTTGTCCCTCCGGACCGAATCCGGTGACCCGTGAAAGCGCGGCGAGGAGATTTTGAAGATCCGACATATATGCTATCGACGAAAGCTCGAGAAGGTTCATCTGCAATCGTGCAATTTCGTTGTTCAGCCTCTGCATATCGATGCCGCCGAGCTCATCGCCTACATCTGCGTCCGAGACGATCGATCGAAACTCCTCTATCGTCTGTAGCCGCCGTCGCTGCTCTTCTTCGGTGGGAACGAACTGCGCAAGAG
>CAYLZA010000047.1:0-9919 GCA_964387575.1 uncultured Spirochaetales bacterium
GGGGGGATCGGTGTAACCGAGTATATTAACTTTTTCTCGGGGGGTGCGTTTTCCGTTCCTCCCGGAGTATCTTTCCTCAGGATCGGAAGACGACGCGACCGACGACTTCCTCATGACCTACGCCGTTTCAGGCGGATCGGTGCGGTTTTCCGGCGCAGACAAAAGCCCGACCGGCCCGGCCATACCGCCCACGGCTATTCTCCTGAATGGAGACATACATAAGCCCGATCCGTTATCAACAATAACCCCGTATGAGCAGGAGCTTGCGATCTGGCGACGCGATAACCGGGACACCGACGGCGGCGATAACGGCCGTTACACAACCGATCAGAGACAGACACCAAAAGCGCTCCATTCGCCGCAAAAACTGGGTTTCGACGCCTGGTGCCGCACGGGAGGGCAGGACAAGGGAACCGATTTAACGACCGAAGTGTGTGGCGATACATCGCTCGTGGAAGTACTGCACTCTTCGGTAACCGACGAAACCGGTGCGATCTCGGCATCGTCTACCTCAATTGATCAATTTCACGCGTGCCGTTTCGATTTTCTCATACGATCGTTACTCGATGTGGAAGAGGGAGAATATGAAACGGCGTTTTCAGATCCGCTTCTCGAAGGAATCGTGTTGCATGAGCTTGCTGCGCGTCTCTACGAGCGCTTTACTGAAGCGACCGACCGGGACGGAGAACATATCGAAAACGGCACGTACGCCGATCATGTCGATGCGGTTATACGCGATGGTATGCCGGCGGCTCGACGACGATTTCCACTTCCGTTTGCGATTCTATTCGACGAGATGTCCGAACGCTTTCAATTACAGCTTCAAAAGCTCGTCGAGAAGGATATCAAGTCGGGTCCGTGGGGGCGGACGGTGGCCGTGGAAAAAACGCTGAAACGGTTGTTCGATCGTTCCGGGACGGTACTCAACGGCAGGATAGATCGTATTTCGGAGTACGGAGCAGGGGTTGCTATCGTAGACTACAAGCGAAGCAATCCGCCGCGTGGTACGGATTTGATCCCGGTAAGCGAAGCAGCGAGCTATCAGATGCCAATCTACGCGCTGCTTCTAGAATACACCGATGAATCCGTTGACGGAGCATTTTACTATGATTTCAAAGAAGCACGATTCGTTCCGATCCTCGCCCGAAGCGATAACAAAGCCGCGTTCGACTCCGACTCGTTTGCCGACTTCACCACGGAGGCGATGAACAAAATCGACGAGTTTGCATCGGGGATACGACACGGAAATTATCGGACGCCCGACGCAGCTTCCGGATGCGAAGGTTGTCCTGTTCGTGGAATATGCAGAAAACGATTCGTCACGGAGTAACAATGAAACCGACGCTCGACACCAATCAGCAAAACGTGGTCCGGTGCATGCGCAACGCGGTTGTTGCGGCAGGTGCCGGTTCCGGGAAGACGACGGTGCTGGCACACCGCTATCTGGAGCTGATTCGGATCGGACGCGCAACGGTTTCATCGATCCTGACATTGACATTTACCCGAAAGGCCGCTGCCGAAATGCGCGAGCGCATCTACTCACTTCTGGTCGAGCACGTCGATAACCATGCGGTTCTTACCGCACTCCGCGAGCTCGAACATGCGCGTATATCTACACTCGACAGCTTTTGCCTTTCCATCGCACGTTCCCGGCCTCAGCGTTTTGGATTGAGTCCCGATTTTGTTATCGACGATGACGAAGCACGACGAATCTGCGAAGAGCGGGCGCTCGATTTTCTTCTCGCCCGATGTGACGATCCCTATTTCGCCGCATATATCCGCGCGAATGGTTTTGAGACGACATGGAAACGGCTCCTCGCCGATATGGCCACCGAGTATTTCAGCCTCGGAGAGGAACGCGAACCGGTATCGATGCTCGAGCTGCAGCTCTCTACACTGGAAGAGCTGCTTTCGACACGGTGCGACAGGTTCGACGCGATCGTATCCGAAATATGCTCACTCGATGACTCACTCGGAGCGTCGGTAACACGCGCAAAAGCGACGCTCGAGGCGCTTTCCCCTCTCTCCGAGGCGGCGACGCAGGGGAATTTCATCGAGATTATCGAATCGATACGGAACATATCGCTGAAAAAACCGGGAGGGCGGGTTTCAAACCCTGACTTGATTCAGTTCAAGGATTCGATCGATCAATTGAGAGGTGTTTCGGATGAGATAGAGGAGATGGCGGTTACGTTGTCGGAAGCACCGATGCTCAGGCGAATCTTCGCGCTGTGCAATGAATTCCAGAACGACGTGCTCGATGAACGACGGGAACGGGGCGTGGTGACCTACGGGGATGTTGTATCGATTGCGGTAACGACGCTTACCGAATTCCCCGAAATCCGCAACCATTACAAGAATCAATTCGACTTCATCATGATCGACGAATTTCAGGACAACAACGGACTTCAGCGGGATCTGCTCTTTCTCCTTGCAGAGGCTCCCGGTCGCACGGATATTTCGGTACCTGAGCCGTCGGAGCTCGCACCGCAAAAGCTTTTTTTTCTCGGCGATCAAAAGCAATCGATTTACCGTTTTCGGGGAGCCGAAGTCAGTGTATTCAAAGGGCTTTCGAAGGAGCTCGCCGATGCGGGAGGCCTGGAGCTTTCTCTTCCGAAGAATTACCGGAGCGAGCCGGGATTGATCGATTTTTTCAACCGGTTGTTTTCACACATCATGGGGGATTCGAGCACCGACTATGAAGCCGATTTCGATGAGCTGGAGTCTCGCGCCAGGTCGATGAACGAAGATCCGGTCGTCGAAATACTCTATCGTCCGCACGAACCGGAGCCTGATCCCGATTCGGCGTCGTCTCAGGATGCCGAATCGTTTGCGGTGGCCGATCTTATTCATCGAATCGTCACTACATTAACCGTTCCGGATGAAGGCACCTCGGGTGCATCGACGCGAGGCGTGCGCTATGAGGACATTGCCGTCCTGATGCGATCCACGAGCAATCAAAATCGGTTCGAACGGGCGTTCAGAATTAAAGAGATTCCCTACAGCGTCGACAGTGCACGATCATTATTTCTCGAGTCTCCGATAAACGATATCTACCGGATGCTGCAGCTGATCGTCTATCCGGATGATCGCGCTTCCTATACGGCGGTTCTCCGTTCTCCGCTCGTCAATCTATCCGATCCGGCAATGATCCGGATTGTCGCGGAGAATCGAAATGCATTCGATCCATCGGAGGCGATCTGGAAGCTACTCGACGTCTCCGACAAAAGCAAGTTTGTAGCAGGTATCGAGCTGTATCGTGATCTATGCCGTCTTGCCGCCGAACGTACAATTCCCGAGCTCCTGACACGGATCTGGTATGCCGAAGGGTATCGGTTCAATCTGCTCCGGGATCCTTCGAATCATACCTATCTCGAGCACTTTGATTATCTGACTTCGCTGGCGATCGAAGCCGAACGGAACGGCGATACGTTGGTGAGGTTTCTCGATTTTCTGCGAAAGAATCTCGGCCGGTACGAGAGACTGCGGGACATCGAAATCGTCAAGAAAACGGAAGAGGGAGTTCGTATCATGACGATCCACCGGTCGAAGGGGCTCGAGTTTCCCGTCGTGATATTCTCCAACACCGGAAACCGGGGACGAAACACCGAAGCTCAAAAGCCGTTCTATATATCCGAAACGCACGGGCTGACCATCAATATTTCAAAGAAAGTACCTGGAAAAAAAACATCGAGATTCAACTACTTTTACACACGGGGAAAGGAGGAATACGCAAACCGGGAAATCGCGGAGCTCAAGC
The DNA here is from genome assembly GCA_964387575.1 of uncultured Spirochaetales bacterium. Lineage (GTDB taxonomy): Bacteria > Spirochaetota > Spirochaetia > ARS1246 > ARS1246 > CAYLZA01. The sequence continues at coordinate 3,761 of CAYLZA010000047.1, forward strand.
GACTTGCATATGTGGCATGTACGCGCGCGCAGTTTCATCTCTTTATCAGCGGATTTCACAACAATCGAAATCAGAGCGCCGAAGATGTTCATCTGAATATGATTCTTTCGGCTCTCGGCTGGAACGGTAAAGAAGCCGTACTCGAATCTCCGGTCCTCAGTGATTACGTGCGCCCGATCCCGGATATCAAAGAGTACATGGTGTACCGGCGAGGGGAACGCCCCGAATCAATTGAGAACGCCCGATCGGTCTACGATCGTATTCCGCCTATTGAACGACGTGCAACTCGTGATCTCTTTTCGGTTACTGAGCTCGGCTCGGCAGCAGCCGTAACATCGTCTATCGTCACGTCCGTCGATTCGTCCGTAGAGTCCGAAACCTACGCGAGGGAAACCCTCAAGCAGATTCCGTCGGACGCGTTTCTCGAAACCGACGATCAGATCGCCGCATTCGGAACGATCGTCCACCGAATCATAGAATCGTTTCTCGAGCGTTTCGATGCATCGTCGGCCGGAGAGCCCGAACGGTTCGGGCAGCCGGGCGTCCACAATTTTCTCCGCACCGTGCCATATCGACTCCGCACACTCTTCGAGGCGGATGCGCTTCATCGGATAACCGACGACGCGATTTCACTCGTCTACCGGATGTTTTCCGGTCCTCCCCGGGCTCTTTTCACCGACGCGCTGTCAATCGAAACCGAAGTGCCCTTTACCTGGCGGGATCCGGACGGTGGACTCTATCTGCGTGGCGTTGTCGACTGTATTATCGATACCGGCGAATATATCCATGTGCTCGATTTCAAAACAGATAGAACGATCGTACCCGAGGCACATTTCTCCCAGTTGCAGCTTTATCGGTATGCAGTCTCCGAGTGGGCCGACAAACCGGTGCGATGCTCGTTAGTATATCTCCGGGACCTGCGTGTGATCGAAGTCCCGGAATCGTTTGACATAGACCTAAAACAGTATAAGGAGTACAAATCATCATGATCGGCTGGTTTGAGAATCTCAATCACATCGTGCAGGCGCTTATAGCCACCTGTTTTACCTGGTTCGTAACTGCAGCCGGGGCAATGCTCGTGTTCTTTTTCAAAAAAATCGATCAGCGCGTGCTCGATGCAATGCTCGGGTTTGCGGCAGGTGTCATGATAGCCGCGAGCTTCTGGTCTCTTTTGAATCCAGCGATCCAAATGGCCGAAGCCCAGGGAGTTTCCCCGTGGATCCCGGCGTTGATCGGATTTCTCGCGGGCGGGGCGTTCCTGTGGCTTGCGGACAGACTCATCCCGCATTTGCATCTCGGACAACCGGCGGAACGTGCGGAAGGTCCGAAATCGAGCTTACAGCGCAGCGCACTGCTGGTTCTCGCAATAACGCTTCATAACATACCGGAAGGTCTGGCGGTAGGAGTCGCCTTCGGCGCTTTGGCCGCCGGTATACCGTCGGCGTCGCTTGCCGGTGCAATGGCGCTGGCGCTCGGAATCGGACTGCAGAATTTTCCGGAAGGTACCTCGGTGGCGGTACCGCTGAGACGCGAAGGGTTCTCACGGGGAAAAGCTTTCTTTTTTGGGCAGCTTTCAGGCGTCGTAGAACCGATTTCCGGCGTCCTCGGTGCGGTGCTCGTGGTACTCATGCGTCCGATGTTGCCGTACGCGCTTGCATTTGCGGCGGGGGCGATGATCTACGTCGTCGTGGAAGAGCTCATACCCGAGTCACAGCTCAAGCATACCGATATAGCGACGTTAGGTGCCATGTCGGGATTCGCCGTTATGATGACGCTGGATGTGGCGCTTGGCTAACCAACCGGCGGTCTTTCGAAGACAGGCTCGAGCGTATACGACTCACGGAGTGTCGACCAGCCGCTCAGGCTCGGTTTCGGCGGTAACGCCGTTGACGGCTTCCCACGTTTTTTCCGCAAGGACCGCGGCTCCGACGAGATTGGCGTTACTTCCCCGTTCGTCGATGACCGACGGACGGAGATAATTGAGAATACCGAGTCTGTGCAACGCCCGCTGTGTTGAGGGACCGAAGTATGGAAGCGCATAGCTCGGTTTCCCGCCGAGACAGATCGGCAGATTCTCGGGCATCCCGTCCTTGTACGCCTGCCTCAACATGGTACGTGTTGCCCTCGCGAGGACTTTGCCGTAGAGCCTGTCGGTGTTGATCGCCGCCTCCACTCGCATGCTCGAAAGCTTGTCGATATACTTTCCCGCGGTAGAAGGATCCTTGAGAAAGTCATGCTCGCTGGTATCGAGGAACCGCTCGTAGAAATCGTCGTCTCCGACCAGCGTTCGAAAGAGTCTGAGTCGGCCCGGTCCCGAAAGCACTACCTCGGCGCGGATCGAATCCGAATCTCCCGAAGGACCGGTAATGATACCATCCGGCGGATCGAGCTCCTCTATGAGATTGCGCTCGAAAATCTCGTATGATGCGTTTACTTCGTGAAACAACGTTTTGAGTGTGAGCTTCTCGATCGGTATGGCGTATCCCGGTTCGTTCGTATAGTGCAAGCTCGAATCATCGCCGTTCCAGTCACGTGCGGGATAGCGCACCACTCCGTTCCGGGACACCCACACGCCGCCCCAGCCGCCGCCGAACACCCAGTACATAAGCTCGAGACGAAGCACACTCCATTCAGCCAGTCCACCTGCGTTGGCATCGTTGTCGATTCCGACCGGGACACGATAGTACTCTTCGAGCCAGGTTTTGATATTGTATCCGTTGAAATAACGATGGTTGGTAACGAGTTGAAACTCTCCGTCACTTCGGAGAATACCTGCGCAGGCAATTCCGATCGAACGCAACTGCTCAACCGATATGCCGTGTTCGGTGAAAAAGATGTCGAGTTTTTTTACCAGCGCTTCCACGAAGGCATGAAAGGTCGGTCCGTATTCATCTTTCCGCAGCATGATCTCTGCTTCGGGGGTATGAGAATTCGGGAAGAGCGCGATTTTGGCGCCCTGTCCTGTTCCGATATCGATGGCGACGTAATAATCCGGTTTCACACTTCTGATTGTATCACGGGGGTGTATGAATTTTCCAACTCGTTGCCCGAGCTACCAGTGAATGAGATTTCCCCCATAGGTAAGACCTCCCCCGAATCCGATCGTGAGAATGATATCCCCCCGCTTCAACAGGTTTTTTTCAAGCATCTCGTTGAGCGCGATCGGAATACTCGCGGCTGATGTGTTGCCGTACTCCTCCATGTTCGTGTAAAAGGTCTCTTTCGGTATTCCTACGCGCTTTCCTGCGGCTTCGATGATTCTGATATTGGCCTGATGCGGCACGATGTAGTCTATCGACTCGAGCCGGGTTCCGTTTTTCGATACCAGAAACTCAATTGTATCGCACAACGCTTTTACCGCGAAATTGTAGACCTGGCGGCCGTTCATATGAACAACCGAATCGGCAACCGCCGCGTTACATCTGTGTCCAGAGTCACCGTCGGCTACATAGAGGTAGCGCTCTCCACTTCCCTGTGATCGAAGAAGCCCGGTGTCAATTCGACTGTATTCCCCGTTTGTAGCGGATACCAGCGCAGCCCCGGCACCGTCGCCGAACAAGACGCAGGTATTACGATCTCCCCAATCGAGAATCCGTGAAAAGATCTCGGAGCCGATCACGAGCACATTACGCGCCGATCGTGACTCTATAAAAGCCTTTGCGGTCTCGAGACCATAGATAAAGCCGGTGCACGCGGCCGTTATGTCCATTGCACCGGCGCTCTCGGCTCCGAGCTTTTCCTGCACTAGTGCGGCGGTAGAGGGAAATCCGACGTAATCGGGGGTTGATGTGGCAACGAGAATCAGATCGATTTCCAACGGAGAAACGCCCGCGTTTTCCATCGCTGCTCGAGCTGCGTCCAGCGCCATATCCGATGCGCTTATGCCGGCGGCGGCGATATGCCGATTTCGTATTCCGGTGTGAGAATATATCCACTCGTCGGAGGTGTCGATTTGTTTCGACAGCTCGTCGTTGGTCATAACGCGTTTCGGAACACAGGTTCCGACGGCGCGGACGAACGCATGCACGTATTTTCTCCCGTTGGGCTCGCCGAATAATGCACGCAATCTTAAAGGTAGCCATTACACGGGTCAAGTAACGCGGATTTTGCGGAATTGCATCTGTACGTAAAAAGGGCAAAAGTTTTAACCTAACCTGTCCGTTACTTAGAAAAAGGAAAGGCGGCAGCTGATATGAATCTTGTCGGGGTGATCAGCTCGGATGAGCAGATTAACGAAATAATCCGAAGCGAAATCGAAAATGCCTTCGGAAATACATTTATGCTCACCTTTCCCGAACAGGACGATGTTCTGGAGTTTCTCAATTTCGATCTTCCCGAAATCGTGATTTTCAATTTTTCGGATCCCGAGGTCGATGTCGATTCGATCGTCGATCAGATCCGTAACGATTCGTGGCTGCATAATTTCGGAATCATCGGTCTGTTCGATGCAACCCAGTACAGCGAAGAAGATCTGCTTCGAAAACTGAAAAACGTAAACATCCTGGCGCTTCTGAGCACCTCCAGAATACGATCGCATATCGCGAGAAGCATCAAAATCATCAACGACAATCGTCAGATTATCTTTCAGAGCGAAATAGCAAGCCGTTTTTTCGAACGAGCTTCCGGCTCGTTTTCGGTTGAAAACGACGTTCTTGCAGCTTCACTTTACTCAGGTATCGCCGCAACGACGCTTGCGCAACGAGGGTATATCAATCCGGAAACCAAGATGCATTTACAGCTCTCACTTGCCGAATTGATGGTAAACGCGATAGAACACGGTAATTGCGGCATAACCTTTGACGAAAAAACCGAATTCCTCGATCAGGGCTTGAGTGTGATCGATCTGGTGGCGGAGAAGTGCAAGGATCCTGAGATCGCGGCAAAACGCGTAAGCTTCGAGTACGATATTCAGGCCGAGGAAACCAAGTTCGTCATCAGAGACGAGGGAGACGGGTTCGATGTGTCCGGTTTGAACGAGAAGCTCAAAAAAGAAGGCGAAATGGCGCTGCACGGTCGCGGTATCCGAATGGCCGCGAGCCTTGCGAAAAAGCTCTCGTACAACAAAAAGGGAAACGCGGTCACGATGATCTTTCCCCATAACGAGAAAGTCATCAGGGATACACCGACGGGATTCTCGGATGAAGAGGAGCTCGAGGTTAAGAAGGGAGATATCATCTTCAAGGAAGGCGAGATGAGCAATTTCCTCTACTATATCGCCAGCGGCAAATTCAGCGTATTTCACAAGTCACGTCATGTCGGGATGATCACTCCGGCCGACATATTTATGGGTGAAATGTCGTTTTTGCTGAACAACCGGCGAAGCGCAACGGTACGGGCCGAAAACGAAGGTAAATTGGTAAGCATTTCCCGAAAATCGTTTGTGACGGTACTCAAGGAGTTTCCCCACTACGGCATTTTCCTGTCAAAGCTTCTTGCGCGAAAGCTCGCGCGTGCAAATGTACGTAACGTGCTGATTCAGCAGCGAGAGCTCAAAAAACAATCGGGCTCAACGCAAACCTGAAGCGCTCCCGATAGGTGCATCCGTGCATCAAGAACGGGTTACGCCGCCGCCGACTAATATCTCACGTTACCTTCCATTGCCCTGTATTCGTCGAAAACCTCCCTGCATTCATGCTCGTTTATCACCTCGAACCGGGTTGGTTGATTTGCGTCATCACAACGGAGTATTCGATAGAGCAACGCGTCGTCAAATCCGATCGATGCGGCGTCATCCCTGGTGCAACCGTAATACACGCGGTTCAATCGCGCCCAGTGGACCGCGCCACGGCACATCGGGCACGGCTCACACGTAGTGTAGAGCTCGCAATCGGAAAGATCGAATCTCCCGAGACGCCGGCTTGCTTCTCGGATGACGACAATTTCCGCATGGGATGTCGGATCTTTGGTTGCGACCACCTCATTGTGACCGGAGGCGACAATCCGCCCGTTGCACACGATGACCGCACCAAACGGTCCTCCATCTCCGGCACGGATGCCTTTTTGTGCCTCATCAATCGCAAGCCGCATAAATTCGTTCATAAATGCAATACTACCGCTCTCAAGCAATTGCTGTAAATCCGGATTTCGTTTATACATTGGGCAACAAAACCTGAGCAGAAACATATTAAAAGGAGTGAAAGGAATGAACGCTGAGAACGA
>CAYLZA010000048.1:0-9860 GCA_964387575.1 uncultured Spirochaetales bacterium
ATTCCGCATTTGCTTGTTCGGCGATTTTACGTATACGTTTGCGTTTTCGAACGGTATAAAAGACAACAAGCACCGCAATAATCGCGGTTATGAAAAGAAAAAAAACGATTATAGCAGCGGTCGAGGGATGAAACCCGCTTCCGAGAGATCGTATTGAATCCAAAAAACCGCTGTATAAAATAAAGTTCATAATTTCTTACTTTTTTCCCTAGTTTGTTGAATTTAAGGCTGCAAGCCTCAAAAATCAAATCATACGGATTAATATCGAACCGCAACCCTTAAAAGAGAGTGCACCTGACCGGCGTCGCGCAGGTAATATATAATGTGGACGATGCAACTCTGATCGCTCGGTCACAACTCCCAGGTTACTCTTCACCGCCTCGCCGTTTCCCGGGTTCGATGTTCTTCGGTTCCATTCTGCGGCGTTCGAGCCTTTTCTCGATCAGCCTTCGTGCCTCACCTGCGGAGAGGCTGTCGGCCTCCTCCAGAAGCTTGGCTACTATCGATTTGTCTTCCAGCATTTTTATCGCAGGGATCCGTTTTTTGAGCATTCGGAAACCGCGTCGGGTGTTGAGCTTTGAACGCGGGAACAAGCTGCTTCCACGGCGACCGGTCTCCAGTCGACGGAGATTCTCCAGCTCTTTGTCGCGCTTCGCACAGGCACCGGTTCCGGCGAGTCGTCTGGTCAGATCATCCCGAATCAGATCCATCGCCCGATCGAGGTTCGTTCCAGACGAACGTTCAACCGGAAGATCGATCGGGACGAGCAGCTCTCCGTCTTCGTTGTACTGGACCAATCCTTCGGTATAGTAGTCGTGCGGTAGCACGATCGGACTCGATCTCGGTATGAATTTCATCTGCTTGAACTTCCACACCTGATCGAGCAACTGATCGAGTTTGTCCTTGAGATCCGAATTTCCCGGATCGTTCCGTAGTTGCTCCTCAGCTCGAGGGATCAGCTCGTGCTCGTAATAGTGAACAGCCTGTGAAAGCGGGAGTACCATTCGGTCGGATTTCACCTGCTCTTCCTCGCCTTCTTCTATTCCGTATGGCGGTTCCTTTCGCCCTTCGGGTACGAGGCGATAGAAAAGCGTTGAAAAAACGCGGCGCAACGGTTCAGGTAACCGCTCGGGTCGAACGAGGGGCTCATATTGATCGTCGCGATCGCGGTACTTTCGGACCGACGCGGTTATAGCGTGTGCGATTCGATGAGAATCGGATTCAGCAGATTTTTCTCCGGTAAAAAACGCCCCGCCACCGAACAAGATGATCTGATCAAGTTGTTCACGCGCCCGTTTAAACCCTTCGTGTTGTTCAACCTCCTGTCTGAATGCGTTTTCTTCCGCCTCGTGTATCAACTCCTCGAATAGCTCGAGCCCTGCTCTGCTTTTTTCCGCTGCCAGATTGTACAGATTCCTCATCTTTTCGGTCGTGTAGGAGCCGCTCGAAACCGCCCGAATTGCGGTAATCGCTATCTCGAATCTGCTCGATATTAGCCCGAACGATATATCGAGATCGCGCAACCCGGAGTAGTTGTTCTCGAGACGCTCGTATGAGTTCTCCAGATACTCCTCGAGCCTTCGCTGCTCGGCGATACTCTCCAAACGACTGTCTCTGAGATCTCGTGAATCCGACATACTATCTAGCAGACCACCTCTGCATAATCCTCCTTACGTCCCCCTGAATTCCTTCACCGTTTCGATCATTGCAACGATATTTTCGACCGGTGTTTTGGCCTGGATATTGTGAATCGCATTGAACACATAGCCCCCCTCCTTCGAAAGGATTTCACAACGTTGAAGGACCTCTTCACGAATTTTCTGCGGGTTTCCAAACGGTAGTGTCTTCTGCGTGTCTACGCCGCCGCCCCAGAATACGAGTCGGTCACCGTATCGCTCTTTGAGCTTTTTCGCATCCATCCCCGCCGCCGACAGCTGAACGGGATTGATGATATCAAAACCGGCATTGATAAAAGCTTCCATAAAACCTTCTACCGCTCCACATGAGTGCTTAAACGTCTTCCATCCGGAGTGATCGTGAATCCAATTATTTATCTTTTGATAGTACGGCAAATACAGTGAATTAAACATGTCGAGAGAACAGAATGTCGAGCTCTGGGTGCCGAAGTCCGTGCCGCACACCATCGCGACATCGACACGATCGCCGATAACGTCGTAGAGAAGCCCGAGATTTTCGAGGGTTTGTTCGGTTTGTTTCTCGAATACCGTGCGAATATAGTCGGTCCGCGTGATCAGCGAAACATACCACTCTTCCACATCTCTGATTCCCTTTGGATGCTTGAAAAACGGTGCGGGAACGAGCGCTATATCTCCGAGCCCGGCGCCGGGAACCACGAATACCGCCGATCGATCAAGATCCGCAATTCGGTCGATTTCACACGCAAAATGATCGAGCTCGCGCTGGCTGAGCCGTCCGAACTCCTCGAGATTGTCCTCAGGATCGAGCTCTTCTTCTACGATCGGTTCCTGACGGATGATCGAATCGAAGTAGTAGCCGCCCTCCGGCATACGAGCGCTCGGCAGCGCATTGACATCCCCCTGCGGATACATCAGCAGATCCTCTCCGTCCCGGCGAACCTCGAATCCACCGGGGACGAGTACCTCCTGTCCCCACGGTGTACGCCACTCTTTCCAGTTTTCATTAGGGAATCCAAACAAAGCGTCGGGAGCGATTACCTGCTCGGTATCGATCCCCATGCCGTCTTTAAGCTCTTCGTCGATATCCCCGAGCATCTGATACGGCTCGATGAGCTTTACCGGTTTTTTCTCAAGACCGTAGTACTCCCGCAAAGCCTCCACCACGCTCACGTGTATTCCGGTTACCGGAGTAGCCCCGAAGTCGATCGGAAGCTCTCCCGGTTGGTGCTCGAGCGCATTCCGGATTCTTTGTTTTGATTTCGATTGTACATCCTGCGTCATTGCTCACTCCCAGCGTTCGTATCGTACGATTTCATCAAGCGATTTCCGGTTTTTCTCTTTTTCCGACGAATCCTCGGGATAACCAAGCGTGAGCAGCTCCACCACCACGATCTCCTGAGGGATTCCGAGAATCTCTTTTACCTGATCTGCATCGAACGCCCCTATCCAGCAGCTTCCGAGCCCCTCTTCGATTGCGGCGAGCGTAATGTGATCGATCGCTATCGCAACATCGATTGCGTAGCATTCGAGACCGCAACGCATACGGTGATGATCGGTCTCCGCGCAACACGCAATGACGACCGGAGCTTCGCCGACGAATCGCTGGTTACTTGCGGCGGCCATCATCTGCGATCTGAGCTTCTCATCGGTAACGACGACGAAACGCCACTCCTGACGGTTACTTGCTGAGGGAGCACGTCTTCCGGCGTCCAGGACTCGTTCCAATTTTTCTTTCTCAACCGGCTGATTCCGGTACGATCGCACGCTTTTTCGTTTTCTTATCGCCTCGTATATCTCCATACGGTGGCCTCCTTCGGTTTTTTTGATATGCTTGTACTATCAGGATAACGCAATAACGATGATTGAGAAATATCTTTCGCCTGAAGCCGTCGTCGAGCTCACCGCAACCGACCGTGAAGAAGCATTTCGAGAGCTCGCCGACGCATTATGCAGAACCGCCGGGAACCTCAATTTCGAACACATCATGCAGAAAATCAAAAATCGGGAAAATCTGATCAGCACGAGAATCGGTGCAAACATAGCGATACCCCATGCCCGTATGCCGTCGCTCGATAATGCAGTGATCGGGGTGGGGCGAAGCCGAAACGGTATCGTCTACGACGTGCTCGAGGAAGAGAAGATCAATCTTCTTGTTATGATATTGGGGAACGACAAAAACCATCTGCAAGTCTTGAGCGACGTCGTCTCTCGTCTCGCGGAGCCCGGGATGAAGGATGCGCTTATTGCCGCGGAAGGGCCCGACCGTATCTACGAAATATTCGTGGGACCTTCGTCGATGCAGCTCGAATCGAAACACGAACATGACACCGCTTCGAGGACCCTTTTTCGAAACGGGTTGCAGGTTGCCGAGGAAATCGGGGCTGCAGCGGTTATGGTTCATCTTACCGCGCAGCGTGTTCCCGACTTCATTGTCGACGCGGCATCGCATTTCAACATTATTGTCGTCACCGCCGAATCACTCGAAACAACGCCCGAAAATGTAGAAATCCTTCACATACCGTTCAAAGGTCTTTCAACCGACGGACTTACCGAGCTTTCGCTGATATTCGCCGGCGCAAAAAGCTGCATGGAGGAATCCGATCGTGTAGTAAGCATTCTCGGACCACCTGAAGGCGGAGTCTGGGACCGAATTATGATCTCCAGCGGCATCGGTATATTTCAACGATTTCTCAATATCGACTTTCTCGGAGAAGGCACATCGATCGAGCAACAGGTCTTCGTTAAATCGCTCGAAATCGCGCAACGGCTTGCTTCCGAAGGGCGAGAAGGCAAACCGATCGGAACGATTTTCGTATTGGGCGACACGGAAAACGTCTCAAAGCATTGTCAGCAGCTGGTGGCAAATCCGTTCAAGGGATACGAGGATTCCGAGAGAAACATACTCGATCCCAGTATCGAGGAGAGCGTAAAGGAATTTGCGAAAATCGACGGCGCATTTATCATCCGCGGCGACGGCGTCATCGTATCCGGAGGGACGTTTATTCGTACGTCGAACGTATCGGTACAACTTCCGAAAGGACTCGGCTCTCGACATATGGCCGCCGCCTCTATCACTGCGCTGACAGGCGCCACCGCCATCGCGCTCTCCGAATCAACCCGCAACGTCAGCCTGTTTCGAAAAGGCCGACGGATCGTGCTTGCATAGCGGTCGCGCCTCGGATTCGAGGAACGGTTATTTCTCGTACAGCTTGAATAATGCCTGCGTGCCGAAGTTTTCACCCCCGTCCGAGGCGAGCTTCTCGTAGAGCTCGAGAGCAAGATCGAGCCCGGGAGTATCGAGACTCATGTTGTCGGATGATCCGGCGGCAATCCGCATATCCTTGATAAAGTGCTTTACATAGAAACCGGGATCGAAATTACCGTCGATCATTCGCGGAGCGAGGTTCGACAACGACCAACTACCCGCGGCACCGCTTTCGATACTCTTGAGAACCGTCTTCGGGTCGAGTCCGGCGCGATAAGCGTAGGCGATCGCCTCGCAGACTCCGAGCATACCGGCGGCAATCGATATCTGATTACACATTTTGCAGTGTTGTCCGCTGCCGGCCTTTCCCTGCAATACGATGTTTTTTCCCATGAGCTCGAAAATCGGAAGAATCTCATCGTACGCATCCTGATCTCCCCCGACCATGATCGAAAGCCTTGCTTCGCGGGCGCCGGTATCACCGCCCGAAACCGGAGCATCGAGTGATGCGATTCGCTTTTCTTTTGCCTTCTCGTATATCGAAACCGCCAACTCCGGTTTCGATGTAGTCATATCTACGATGTAGGATCCTTCCTTTGCATTGGAGATAATCCCGTCCGATCCGAGGTACACCTCTTCTACATCCTGCGGATATCCGACGATCGTGATTATCACGTCTGCAGCTCGGGCGACCGCGCCGACGCTCTCTTCCCACGTTGCGCCCTTTGCGATTAAATCCTCGGCTTTTGATTTTGTCCTGTTGTATACGTGAAGCGTATATCCCGCGTCCTGCAGATGCCCGGCCATGCTCTTACCCATGACCCCGGTACCTATGAATCCAATTACGCTATTATCAGGCGTGCGTGCCATTCGATGCCTCCTTTGTTTCGATTCATCAATCATCTTTTCAAACCGACCGGGTGGTGTCAATAGATCTGTAAATGCGCAAATCATCCATGCTACGATACGGAATGGCAAAGAAGAAGTATCTCTGCAGGCTCGAAGAGCTCGTCGATAATCAGCTCAATGTCAAACAGATCGATTCGCGCGAGTTTCTTGTCCTCAGACGCGGAGATTCGGTTTTTGCATGCGGAAATCAGTGCACGCATCAGGGAGCAAGGCTTTCGGACGGTTCGGTTCACGAAAACTCGGTTACCTGCCCGGCTCATCATGCCCGGTTCAATTTGAAATCAGGAACGATGGAAGCGCCTCCCGCTCTCGACGACATACCTTCCTACGAGGTTTCGGTATCCGAAGGCGAGGTATATATCGGTCGCCCGCGTCCTGCGGTCATGCCGAACGTGCAAATCGACCACGACGGGCGCGTGGTGGTTATCGGCACCGGGCCGGCTGGAGCGGTTTGTGCGGAAACACTCAGAAAAGAAGGATATAGCGGTCATATCGATATGATAACGTCGGAAGAGGTCGGTCCCTATGATCGAACCCTTCTGTCCAAAGAGTACCTTGCCCGAACCGCGGAACCGGATTGGTTACCGTTGCGCGATGAAGAGCTCTACGAGGCTTTCGGTATTTCGTTGCACAAGAACACCGAGATCGTGTCCGTCGATCGGGAGAACAAACGATGCACGTCGCGCAACGGCGATCAGTTCGAGTACGACTATCTCGTCGCCGCGCCTGGATCGGTCGCTCGTACACTCATGGTTCAGGGCCACGATTTACGCGGGATCTATACGCTTCGATCCAAACATGACGCGGACCAGCTGCTCGAGGCGATAGATGAAGCCGAAAGCATCCTCATCATCGGTGCCGGATTCGTAGGTCTCGAATGCGCGGCGGTCTGCCGGGAACACGCAAAGAAGACCAGCGTCGTCGCCATGGAGGAGACGCCGTTCGAATCGTTTCTCGGAGCCGAGATCGGGAATCGTATCATAGACGTTCATCGTGATCACGGTGTGCGGTTTCACCTCGGAAGAAGGGTTGAACGATTTCTCGGCACGGAAGCCACGGCACGATCTGATGAAGAACAAACGATTCGCGCTGTTGAGCTCGACGACGGGCGAGTACTCGATGCGGACCTCGTGCTCGTCGCTGCAGGTGCAAAACCTCGGATCGAGCTTCTCGAACAGTGCGGGCTCGAATGTCTTGACGACCGGATAGCGGTAGATCAGGAATTACGTACATCGGACGAAAGCATTTTCGCCGCAGGTGATATCGCTGCAGCACCCTACCCTTTTGTGGACGGGCTGCACAGCCACGAACACTGGACGCAAGCTATGCGCCAGGGTCGACATATAGCTCGAATTATCGCAGGTACTGCACAAGGCGATGAAGCAGTGTATTGTGACGTACCTTTTTTCTGGACGAGCTGGTTCGACACGAAACTCAAATCGGTGGGAATTCCTCGTGTATCCGATTCATCATATATCGCCGAAAGCAGCGATGAGAAGATATTGATAGTGTATAAGGCCGGCGATAAAATCGTCGGCGCCGCCGGTTTTTCGGTTGACGCGGAGCTTATGGACATCGAGCACGCGCTTCGTACCGGCGCAGATCCGAATAACGCGCTATAGAAAAGGAAAATGTCTCGTGGAAACGACACTCAAGCATCACACTCCAATCAAGGCAATCGTTTTTGACTTTGACGGAACGATAACGGAACCGGGGAGTCTCAATTTCACCAAAATCCGAGAGGAAGTCGGGTGCCCTGAAGGAGTATCAATTCTTCATTACATCGAAACGCTGGATGGACAATCAGCCGAGCGCGCGGTTGAAATACTCGAATCCCATGAGAATCAAGCGGCAGCGCAAGCCCGACCGGCAATCGGTATTGACGAAGTCTGGCGTTTTCTCAAAGAGAAGGATCTCAAGCTCGGTATTCTCACCCGAAATACGACGGCGTCGGTCGAAATATCGCTTCGGAACATCCATGGTATCACTCTGAACGATTTCGACTCTATTATCACACGGGACGATGAGATCCCGGTAAAGCCTGATCCCGACGGCGTACTCGTAACGGCTGCCCGCTTCGGTATCGATCCCTCATGTCTCCTGGTTGTCGGCGATTTTCGTTATGATATAGAAGCTGGACAGAGAGCCGGTTCGCCGACGGTATACGTCGACAATAATCCTACGCATAGCGCACCGACCCCTCCCTCCGACTTTACGATTACCGATCTGCGTGAGCTTATTCCGATCGTGAAATCTCTTCTCACCCCCGCTTCCTGATATGTGTCAGCAGCGCACGCCCAAACCGGAGTATTCGCGGATGATAGTGAGCAATGTGAGCTAACGTATCAAATATCCGTTCCTGCTCGGAAAGCGATACACACTCGCGAGTCGCCGAAAGGCAAAGCATCATCATCGCATTGTAGTATGAAACATCCATACGCTCGGCCTTTAGAAGCAGTTTTTTATCCTCGGAGATAAGCGGGATATTCTCTCCTACGGCGTACTCGAGGAGCGTATCGTCGGTTGTCGCATCAGGGATATCGATTGAAACGATCTCTATAGAAAGATCGTCGAATCCGGTCTCCGCAACTACGGCTTTTATCGTCGAAAGCTGAATCTGCGAGCGAATCGTATCAAATGCGCGTGCTTTGCGAAGGTATACGATCGACGATGCATCGATTGCCGCCTTTTGAATCGAGAGAAGCTCATCGACAACCGAATCGAGCTCGGTCTCGGTCATCATGGATACTATTCATCCGTTTTGAGATATTCGGATGCTTTGCTTCCTACGACATTCGAGAGAAAGGCCTCTACATCGATTTCGTCACCATGAACCGCGCCTTCGGCAATCTCTCCTGCGGCGAGCGAGGCGTGTGCACAGTCGCAGAGCAATGCAGTCAACAACCCGCTCTCAAACGCTGCGTATGGATCGATCTCGACCGAATTGCCGCCTTTGCTCCGAAAATCCTTGATTTGTTCGAGCAGACGACCGGGATTGGTGATGCCGTAACCCGATACGGTACCGTCAGCTTCGAAACTACGGAAGCTGACGTTTCGATCTTCGATTCCTCCCGCGGTTATCTCATGATACCCATATGATTCGTTCCAGAGATCAACGAGTCCTTCCGTGAAAATGAACCGTGCCGACTGAACCGTAAGCGCGGTAGCGGTGTTCGGCAAAGACCAACCGGTGATGATGTGAATGGACGTTGCATCTTCGAGCTCGACCTCCGTGTCTACGAGATCAAAACCGTCTACGGCGATCGGCTCGAGATACGGAAGCTTTCGTTTATAGCCTACGGCTCGTACCTTTCGAGGTTTCAGACCGGTAATCATCATAAATGTATCGGCCATGTGCGACGTAAGAAAAGAAACCGGCGTATTCCGGCTTGCAAAATCCGAAGATGCGAAGAATCGCGGCACATGATTCGGATCGGCCACCTCCAGTCGGTCGAGCATATACATCACCGCAGTTTGCAGTTGCCCGTAGTCGCCGTTGCGATACCGGGCTCTTGCCTCTTTTACGATCGGATCGTCTCGCTTATGAAAATCGACGGCGACGTACCGATCGTTTTTTTTCGCGGTTGTTATAATCTCGTGTGCATCTTTTACCGTCGATGCGGTCGGCTTCGGGAGCAAGACGTCGATACCATTATTGAGCGCCGCTACGGCAGGTCGGGTGTGAAGCGTGTCCGGGGTGTTGATTGCCACTACATCGAGGTCACATTCGTCTATCATCTGCGAATAGTCGGCGTATCTCGCGGTTGCGGAAATATCGTATTTGTCACAAAACCACGAAAGCGATTTCGGATCCGTATCACAGGCGGAAACAACATGAATTATCGATGAATATTCAGAGTGAAAATAGAGATATCGATATATCTCCCGAACTACCGAACCGGTGCCGATGACACCGAGCCTAATCGTGTCACTACTGTGCATATGTGGATTCAGTATACCGGATCGAGCACGATTAGTGTACTGTGCCCGGAATACGACAGGAATTCGCATTATGAACCGTTGGCACGGTTTCCCACTACCATAACCCTGTTTTTGGTGCCTTTCCTCATCGGTCATAATGCGAATTC